>NZ_JAYGII010000009.1:0-88638 GCF_034931365.1 Natronospira elongata | reverse complement strand
GCTTCGTCGTCGGAAATCAGCAGGGCGCAGATGACTTCACGGGCCCATTCGCCGGAATGGGCGGCCCGCTCCAGGGGCTTGGGGATGGACTCGGCCAGCAGCACGGCGGCCAGAATCTGGCCCAGCCCCGGCTGGCCGATTCTTTCGATCAGGTTGTCGGGTTCAAGCATTCGCCCGCCGAGGCTGCGGGGCCGCTGGCGATCATCCTCGCCTTCGTCTTCCTGTTCGGCTTCCGCTTCGGCCTGTTTAGCCTGCCGGCGGGCTTCCATGTCTTCGCGCGCTTTCTGCAGGTCCTCGGGCCGAAAGCGCGGGTCCACCGCCTCGATCCGCTTCATGATCGGCGGGTGGGTGGCCAACAAATTGCTCAGCGAGCTGGAAAAGAGCATGTGGCCCACTTCCTCGGTGTCGGCCTCGAGCTTGTCGCCGTGCTGGGCCACGGCAATCTTCTTCAATGCCCCGCCGATGCCGTCCGGCTGACGGGTGAACTGCACCGCCGAGGCGTCGGCCAGATACTCCCGCTGGCGGGAGACGGCGGCCTTGATCCAGCGCCCGAAGAAGACGCCGATGTAGCCGATCAGCATGATGGCCAACCCCACGAAGACAATGCCGCCGGCATTGCGATTGCGGGAGAAACGCCCCGAATGCATGAGCATGCGCCCGACCACCGCCAGGGCCAGGATGCCGAAGAGAATGCCGATCAGGCGGATGTTGAGGCGCATGTCGCCGTTGAGAATATGGGCGAACTCATGGGCGACCACGCCCTGCAGTTCATCCCGGTTGAGGTTTTCCAGGGTGCCCCGGGTCACGGCGATGGCCGCATCGGAGGTGGAATAGCCGGCGGCGAAGGCATTGATGCCCATCTCTTCTTCCAGCACATAGATGTCCGGCACCGGCACACCCGAGGCAATGGCGATCTCTTCAACCACATTGCGCAGACGCCGCTTGAGCGGGTCCCGGGTGTCCGGTTCCACCGGCGTGCCCCCCAACTGCCGGGCCACCACGCTACCGCCCGAGCGCAGCCGCATGCTGCGAAACAGACTGGCAATCCCGATCAGCCCGCCGGTGAGCAGGGAGATCACCAGGATGAGGTCCAGGTGACCCAGCAGGAATTGCGGCGACAGGATGTCGGGCTGTTCCGCCGCCATCTGGGTGTCGCCATAGGCGATCAGCCCCAGGACCAGCACATTGATGGCCGCGATAATGGCCAGCACGGCAAGGGTGAACAGCAACACCAGCTTGCGGGTGTTGGTACGGGCTTTGTCTTGGTGTTCGAAGAAGTTCATGTTGGCGCCTTCGGTGAGCTACGAGCTGCGAGCAGCGAGCTGCGAGCGGGTGAGGCAGCCTCACCCGCACTGCAGCTTCGGATAGTTCAGGGCAAGCAATTAACTACTCGCCATGAGTTTGTGATTGTTTTCAGCTCGCCGCTCGTAGCTCGCCGCTCGCAGCTCAAAAATTAACCTTAACCGCTTCCCGCTTGGCCGGATCTTCAATATCCAGCAGCTCGGCATACTTGAAGTTGAACATGCCGGCGACCAGGTTGTTGGGGAAGGCTTCGCGCTTGTTGTTGTAGGCCATGACCGCGTCGTTGAAGTGCTGACGGGCATAGGCGACGCGGTTTTCGGTGCTGACCAGCTCTTCGGAGAGCTGCTTCATGTTCTCGTTGGCTTTCAGGTCCGGGTAGTTTTCGGACAGGGCAAACAGGCGACCCAGGGCACCGGACAGGCCCTGTTCGGCCTGGCCTAGCTGCTTCATGGCGTTGGGGTCGGTGGGGTCGGCCTTGGCCTGCTTGAGTTTCTCCACCGCCTGGGTCCGCGCCCGGGTGACGCCTTCCAGGGTTTCCTGTTCGTGCTGCATGTAACGCTTGGCCGTATCCACCAGGTTGGGGATCAGGTCATAACGCCGGGTCAGCTGCACGTCGATCTGTGCAAAGGCATTCTTGTAGCGGTTGCGCGCAACGACAAGCGCGTTATAGGTGACGATGGCAAACAAGACCACCAGTAAAACAATGCCGACAATAATCCAGGTTTCCACGTTCTCTCCCCCTTGGGTGCCGTGTTGGAATGACCAGGACAGTTTAGAAGGCGCCGGGTAGCTTCACAAGCTGAGACAGACCCCCTATATGAGGGGGCAGCGTGTTGTTTCTTCTCCCCGTGGGAGCGGACTCATCCGCGATTGCAATCCCGATTCAATCGCGGACGCGGTATCAGCCCTGAGGCGCAACCATCTGCCCATCCCGCAACCGTTCGGCCCCGCGAATGACTACGCGGTCGCCCGCCTGGACCGGACCGCGAATCTCAATTCGATCGCCGCTGCCGATGCCCGTGGTCACTCGGGCCCGGCGGACACTGTTGTCTTCATTGACCACAAACACGCTGATGCCGTCGCTGCGCAGAACCAGGGCGTCGCGGGGGACTGCGAGGACTTCCTTGGCCTCGGCGGTGGGAATGCTGACGCGCACGGTCTGGCCCACCGGCAGCGAGGGCTCAAGGTCCAGACGCATTTCGAAGACGTGCCGATTCTCGGCACCCAGGGTGACCAGGGTGCGCAGACGGGCATCGTGATCTTCCCCGTCAGCGACAAAGCGCAGTGCCCCATTCACCTCCTGAAAGCGGTAGTAGGCCAGGGGCGCACGGGCGACGATCTCCAGGGACTCGGGGTTGAGCAGCCGGATTACCGGCGTACCCACCCCGACCCGTTCGCCGGCCTGGGCCCGGCGTTCGGCGACCACGCCCGGGAAGGGGGCGCGGATGCGACTGCGTTCCAGCTGGTGACGGACCTGGGCCAGGCGGCTTTCACTGACCGCTTTCTCGCCGGCGGCGGTGGCCCGCTCCGAGCGGATGCGATCGACCTCGGTAAAGGAGATCATGTCGCGCTCGGCCAGGCGTTCCAGGCGTTGTTGCTCGGCTTCCAGAAATCGCAGGCGAGACTGGATCCGTTGCACGTCCGCGGCCAGTTCGGTTTCCCGCAGCCGCAGGGCCACGTCCTCGATTTCGGCGAGGATGTCATCGGTGGCGACCCGGCTGCCGACCTCGGCCACATGCAGGAGCCGGCCTTCCACTTCCGCGGACAGGACCGCGTCGCTGCGGGAGACCACGGTGCCCGAGACCTGGAGACTGGGTGCCATCTGGGCCTGTTCCGCCTTGCCCAGGACCACCGGCGCGGGCGGCTGTTGGGCGGCCAGGTTCGGCGCCAGCAGACTCAGGGCAATCAGCAGGCCCATCCAGGGGCTGTGTTTGAATGTAATCACGCGGTGCGGACCTCCTCCTTGAGCCGCAGCAGGCTGGGCAGCAGGATCAGGGTAAACAGGGTGGAAATGGCCATGCCGCCGACGATCACCGCGGCCAGGCCACGGTAAACCTCGGTCCCGGCGCCGGGCATGAGCAGCAGCGGCAGCATGCCGAAGAGACTGGTGGTGGTGCTCATGAGAATCGGGCGCAGGCGCTGGCGCACGGCGGTCTCCACCGCCTCGCGCCGGCCCAGGCCCTCGCGCTCGCCTTCCCGGGAACGGTGCACCAGCAGGATGGCGTTGTTGACCACCAGGCCCAGCAGGATGATGAAACCGATCATGGTGAGCATGTCCATGGCCTGGCCGGTGGCAAGCCCCGCCAGGTTGAGGCCGATGATGCCGCCCACGGTGGCCATGGGCAGGGTCAGCAGTACCAGTACCGCATCCCGGAAGGAGCGGAACAGGGCGGCAATGAGCAGATAGAGGATCACCACGGCCAGGAGAAAGCTGCCCGACAGATTGCGCAGGGTCTCGCCCATGGCCTCGGCGGTGCCGCGGTAGGTGATGATGCCGTCAGCGGGCAGGGCGGCCCGGATCTGGGGGCTGACCCGGGTCTCGATGATGTCCAGCGCGGTTTCCAGGGGCATGTCCGAGGGCGGGGTCACCAGCAGGCTCAGGGTGCGGCGCCGGTCCACCCGGCGGATCTGGTTGGGCCCGGCGGTCTGCTCCAGGCGGGCCAGCTCGCTCAGGGTGGTGATCTCGCCCCTTGGGTTGGCCAGGGGCGTGCCCATGAGTTCTTCCGGCGTACTCCAGCCTTCACGGCGCAGGACGATGTCGAGCCGCCGGTCGCCGTCAAAGTAATCACCCAGGAAGGCCCCATCGCCCAGGGCGCGGAAGGCGGTGGCCACCTGGCCCCGGGTCCAGCCGGCCTCGGCGATGCGGCGATCATCCGGGATCAGGCGTAGTTCGGGTTCGGCCAGTTCCAGGCCGGGCAGGGGGCGAATGTTGGCCCCCGGCAGGGCCTGGTTCAGGGCCATGAAGCCGACCTGGCCGGCGACCAGCAGCTCCTCGAAGTCCGCCGCCTGCAGGTCCACCTGGATGCTGCGCCCGCCCCGGCCGATGAACAGCGGCGCGCGGTTGGCGCCGCCGAAGGTATCGGGAATGCCTTGCACGGCAACGCCGTTCACGAATCCCAACAGTTCATCGAAACGTTTCGGGTCTTCGGCCACGGCGCCGAAGAAGATGCCGCCGCCGAAATAGCCCAGGAACATGTCCTCGATGCGCGGGCCGTCGCCATCGGCCGTTTCGCCGTTGCCGGATTCGAGCAGCAGCGGGCGCATGCGCTCGTTGATCGGAGCGACGATTTCCGTTTCCGCAGTATCCACGCCCAGGCCCGGCGGGGTAACCAAGAAGCCGAACAGGAAATTGCGCTGGCCCTCCGGCAGATAGTCCGCCGGCGGGATCAACAAGGCGCCGATCAGGATGGGGACGGTGGTCAGGCCGCCGATCCAGGCCCAGCGCCGGCGGCGGGTGCCGGTGACGTCCATGATCACGCGGGTGCCCCGTTCCCACCAGTGGGCGTGCCGGTCTGTCAGTGGGCGGTCGCCGAGAAAGCGCCAGGCAGCCGCGGGCAGCACCGTGATCGCCACCAGCAGCGAGCAGATGATGGCGGCTGAGATCACCACCGCCAGGTCGGCGAAGAGCTGGCCGGCCTCGTCCTGAAGGAAGATCACCGGCAGGAAGATGGCCACGGTGGTGGCGGTGGAGGCCAACAGCGCGCCCCAGACCTGGCCGGTGCCCTTGAGAGCGGCGGTGTGGATGTCCTCGCCGGCTTCCCGGCGCCGTACGATGTTCTCCAATACCACGATGGCCGCATCCAGTACCATGCCCACGGCAAAGGCAAGGCCCGCCAGGGCGATCACGTTCACGGTCCGGTCGGCGGCATCCAGGACAAGGAAGGCGAACAGCAGACAGAGGGGAATGGCCAGGGCCACCATCATGGTGGCGCGGAAACGGCGGAAGAACCACCACAACACCCCGATGGCCAGCATCATGCCCAGGATCAGATTGGTGGCCACCATGTTGATGGATTGGGTGATGTAGACGGTGTCGTCATAGAGCTGCTTGATGGTCAGCCCGGCCGGATTGATATGGGTCCGTTCCAGTTCCGCCACCACGGCCTGGAGTTCGCCCATCACTTCCAGCACATTGACCCCCGGCTCGGGAATCACATTCATGGCGATGGTGGGCTCGGCGTTGTGGGTGATCAGGGCGCGGCGGTCGCGCATGACCCGCTCCACCGTGGCCACGTCCCGGAGATAGACCGGCCGGCCCTCGCGCCAGTCCAGGACCAGGTTTTCCATGTCGGCCACGCTGTAGCGTCCGGCAAAGCGCAGGGTATAGCTGCGTCGGCCCATTTCTCGAAAGCCGGCGGAGACGTCGTTGTTCTCGCCTAGCTGCTGGCCGATGCGGGACAGGTCGACACCGATGTTGGCGGCGCGGAAGGGGTCGAAGCTGATGCGGATTTCATAGGGGCGGCCGCCCTGGGGGTTGGCCGAGGAGACACCCGGAATGCGCTCGATGCGTTCCTTGACGACCTGCTCGACGAAATCCTGGTAGCCCTCGATGGGCTGTTCATTGCCCGGGGCGCGGCGGAGGGAGAACCAGGCGATGGTCTTGGCGAAGTCCTCGTCACCGACCCGGATGGTGGGCTCGGTGGCGTCCACCGGATAGCGCTGGACCTGGTTGAGGCGGTTGATGACCTCGATCAGCACCCGGTTGATGTCGGTGCCCACCTGGAATTCCAGGCTGATGGAGCCACTGCCCTGGCCGGCGGTGGCTACCATCCGTTCCAGGCCCGGGACGTCCCGCAGCAGGGCTTCCTGGGGCTCCAGGATTTCCGATTCCACCTCGGCTGGCGCCGCCGCCCGCCAGGCCGTGGACACGGTGATCGACGGGCGCTCGATATCCGGCGTCATCTGGATGGGCAGACGCGACAGGCTGATCAACCCGAAGATCACCAGCAGAATGCACCCCACCGCTACCGCAACGGGGTTGCTCAAGGCAATACGTGTAAGCGGCAAATCCCTTCCCCCCGACCGGCCTCAATGCCGTGATGTTCAAGGGGTGAATTGTAGAACAATGGGGGTGATTCGGGGGGGCTTTTGGGGCCACGAAATGGACACTAAATGTTTGGCCGTGCTGGGTGAGATGCGGCTTATCGGAACCCCCTGTAGGCGCGGATTCATCCGCGCAATGGCCGGAATCCGCCGCCCCGCCCTTCAATCCACCTGTACCCGCCGGCCATCCTCGATGCGGTCGCCGGGGTGGGTGATGAGGGTTTCGCCGGCTTCAAGCCCCTCGGTGATCTGGGTGCGCAGGCCGCTGCGGCGGCCGGTTTCCACCGCGCGCAGCTGGGCGCGGCCGCTCTCCACCACGAAGACATGCCATTGGTCGGCCCGGCGGAACAGGGCGCTGGTGGGGATGTGGATCACGTCCTCGCCCTCCCAGAGGATGAACCGGGCTTCCACCCGGAACCCGTCCCCGAGGGATTGCCATTTTTCCCGCGGGCTGCTGATCCGGACCATGACCGGCACCCTTTGTTCGTCCACGCCCAGGGCGGAGACGCGCATGAAGCCGCCGGGCTCGACCCGGCGGACTTCGCCGGCGAGGACCGCATCACCGCCCCAGCGGTCGATTTCCACCCGCATGCCGGGCCGGACCCGAACCGCGTCCATGGACAATAGGTCCACCTGGATCTCCAGGTCCGACAGGTCGCCGATTTCCATGATCTCTTCTCCGGCCTGGGCCGGGCCTTCGCAACAGCGGTTGCGGCGGGTGATGGTGCCGCTGATGGGGGCGCGTACCGCGAGCGTGGGTTGATCGGTGCGGGCCCGTTCGCCATCGGCAATCTCCAGGTTGGCGCGGGCTGCTTCCCGCTCGAAACGGGCGACCTCCACCGCATGGCTGGCCCCACGTTCGGCGGCGCGGGCGGCATCCCGTTCGGCGCGGGCGCGGTCGAGTTGCTCCGAGGAGACCAGATCGCGCTCGTGCAGGGCCTGGATGCGCTCGAACTCGGTCTGCGCCTGGCGGTGGCGTGTCTGGCGGGTTTCCAGCTCCGCCTCGGCTGCCTCCAGGCGGGAGCGGGCCGCAGCCACCGCCTCCCGGGCCTGTTCCCGGGCCCGAGGATCCAGCGCCGGGGCGGGCAGGGCTTCGAGCTCGAACAGGGTCTCGCCCGCTTCCACCTCGTCACCGGGCTCCAGTTCCACCCGGCGCAGATAGCCGTGAATGGGGGAGGACACCGTGTAGGGATCCCGCAGGCGGGTACGGCCCTCGTCCTCCACCCAGGCCTCGAAATGCCCCTGTTTCACCTGGGTCACCGAGATCGGCACCGGACTGGGCATGACGGCCAGGATCAACAGCCCCAGCAAGGCGAGACCGATCAGGCTGGGAATGATTTTCTTTCGGGTGCTCATAGCATTCACTCAACGGTTTTCAGGGCCGAAACCATGTCCAGCCGATACAGCCGGCGGGTGATCAGAAGTAGCGAGAGGATGGTCGCCACCACCACACCGAGGGCAGAGAAGGCATAGGTCTGGACCGATATCACAAAGGGAATACGGAACATGTCCATGGCCATGGCTTCACTCAGGGCCAGGGCAAAGCCGGTGCCCATCAGCCATCCCACCGGGATGGCAATCAGGGTGATCAGTGCCAGCTCGCCAATCAGAATCCAGGAGACCTCCGCCCGGGTGAAGCCCAATACCCGCAAGGTGGCCAGTTCCCGTTCCCGTTCCGCGAAGGCAATGCGGGCATTGTTGTAGACCACTGCGAAGGCGATGGAGCCGGCGAGCAGGAGCAAAAAGCCCATGGTGACCAGAACCGTGTCGGCGATGTATTCACGGATCCGTCGTTCGGCGTCGCCGATCAGTCCGATGCTGGCCACCCGGGGCACATCCCAGAGGGCGTCAAAAAGTTCATCGTTGCGGGCATTGTCAGTCAGAAGCCAGGCGCCGGAAATGGCAGGGCCTTCCCGCATCAGTCGATTCAGGGCGCGGCGTTCCATGTAGGCGCTCACCCCCAGGGGCTCGGAGACCACGCCGGCCAGTTCCACCTCCAGAGTCCGTCTGTGCCCTTCCAGGATTTCCACGGTCAGTGGATCACCGGGACGCAGCTGGAGATGATCGGCGAGAAAGTCGGTCAGCAGTAGCCCCTCCGGCGGCAGGCTGATGGGGCGGTGTTGTTTGTCGATCAGGCCCAGCAGTCGCGGTTCGGTGTCCATGCCCTGAATGCTGGTGCGGTAATCATGCTGCTCGTTGATCAGACGGACGGGGACATTGCGAAAGCCTTCGGCGAACTGCACGCCGGGCACATGCATGAGTTCGTTCAGTGACCGCTCCGGGGTGGGGTCGGTGAAGTGGAGAATGACATCGGACTTCTGGACCAGGCGGTACTGAGTGTCGAAAAGCTTGTCGACGGCACCGAACTGGAAACTGCCCACCAGCATCAAGGCGGCGGACAGGCCGATGCCCAGGGCGGAGAGCGTGGCCTTGAAACGATGGCGGGCCAGGTTGCGAAGAATGATGCGGGTACTCTGATCCAGCAGGCGTCCGAGACGGGACCGCTCGATCCAGCCCTGCTTGAAGGTCTCCGGGGCCGGCGGTCGCATGGCCTCGGCCGGGGCCAGGGACACGGCCCGACGCACTGCCCGCCAGGTACCCAGCGCTGCCGCGCCACCCGCAACCGCTACCCCCAAGAGGATATAGCGGGGCGCGATTCGGGCATCCAGCTCTGGAAAGCGAAAGTACTCCAGATAGACCTGGACCAGGTGGTCGGCCGCCCAGCCGCCCATCAGCACACCTGCCACTGCCCCTACCAGCACCACAATCCCGGTCAGGGCGCCATAGTGCAGGGCCATGTCCCGATTCGAATAACCAAAGGCCTTGAGCACGGCAATGGCCTGGCGCTGGGTTCGGATGATCCGGCCCATGAGCACGCTGAGCAGAAAGGCCGAGACCCCCAGGAATATGGTGGGCAGCATGACCGCCATGACCCGGAGCTGGTCGATCTCCTCCTCAAGGAAGCGGTGGGAGAGCTGATCATCCCGGTCATGGGCACCGATGCCGCCGTAAGGGGCGAGAATTTCGTCGATGGCGTCAATCACCGGCTCGGCGTCGGCGCCTGCCTGCAGGGTGAAGACCGCACTATTGAAGGCCCCATCCAGGTCAAAGGCATTGGCCACCGCCCGGCGATTCATCCACAGCACGGCAAAGCGTTCATAGTCCGGCAGGATGTCGGCCGGCCCGATCTGATAGATCCATTCCGGTGACAGGGCGATGCCGCTGACCGTCAGCCGTTCCTCGCGGCCATTGATGATGGCGGTCAGGCGGTCCCCGGCGCGCAGATCATGGGCCTCGGCGAAGGGTTCACTGATGGCGACCTGATCGGAGCGGCCCGGCTCGGGCAAACTGCCTTCCCGCAGGTAGAGGGCATTGATATCCGGCTGGCGTCCGTCGGGAATGGAATGCAGTTGCCCGCGGACCGGATCGCTGTAACCGGGCACCTCCAGACGAATGCCAGCCCGTATCCGGGTCTCGACGCGATTGACCCCGGGAATCGCGCCCAGACGTTCGCTGACCGATTCCGGTGCCCGGGTCAGTGCGACAAAGACATCGGCGAAGCGCTGTTCTTCATAGAAGCGTTGCTGGCTGTGCTGGATGGATTCCAGGTTGGTGACCGCCAGAATCAGGGTCATTACCCCGGCGGCAATCACCACCGCAATGGCGGCGACCTGGCCCTTGAGACGACCCAGGTCGCGCAGCAGCTTGCGGTGGATGGTCTTCACCAGTGCAGCTCCCGAGGTGACTTGCGGCTGTCGTTCACGTGCACGTCGGAAACCCGGCCGTCACTCAGCTGAATGACCCGGTCGGCCATTTCGCCGATCACCTGATTGTGGGTGATCACGGCGGTGGTGGTGTTGAGTTCCCGGTTGATGTGTTCGATGGCTTCCAGTACCCGGATGCCGGTCTTGGAATCCAGCGCCCCGGTGGGCTCGTCACACAGCAGTACCGCCGGGCGCTTGGCGATGGCCCGGGCAATGGCCACCCGCTGCTGTTCGCCGCCGGAGAGCTGGGAAGGGAAGTGATCCATGCGCTCTTTTAGGCCCACCAGTTCCAGGGCCTCCTCCGGGCGCATGGGGTTCCTGCTGATCTCGGTGACGATGGCCACGTTCTCGCGGGCCGTGAGGCTGGAGATGAGGTTGTAGAACTGAAAGACAAAACCCACGTGGTCGCGACGGAAGCTGGTCAGCACCTTCTCCCCGGCCCGGACCAGGTTCTGCTCGCCGTAGCGGACCACGCCATCGGTGGCGCTATCGAGTCCGCCAAGGATATTGAGCAGGGTGGACTTGCCCGAGCCCGAGGCGCCGAGCATCACCGTCAGCTCGCCCGCGTAGAGTTCCATGTCCACCCCCCGCAGGGCGTGGATTTCCACTTCACCCATGCGATAGACCTTGGTCAGGCCCCGGGTGGAGAAGATGACTTCCTTGTTCACTGATTCGGTCGCCTGCATGAAAACGCCCCCGCGTTCCGTGGTGGTTCAATGTAGCAGCTTTGGGGGGGTGTGATTTGATTTGGGTCAAGGGCAAGGAGCCCCGGCTTCGACCAGCGGCGCCGTAGGAGCGGATTTATCCGCGATCACGATCCGTCAGGTGGCACGCCGCCAACGGATAAACCATTGGTTACGGCAAATTGGCGCGTTGTCTGGAAGGTGTCGCGTCATCCGATAGATTGTTATCGCGGATAAATCCGCTCCTACGGTGCCTGTGGTGGTTTGTGGTGCACCCCACCTTCCCAACCCCGGACAATCCCTGTCGGAATTTTTTGATACCTCCTGTCCCCCCATTGCCTTGCCCCCTACCCCCTGAATAAAACAGAGCAAAAACAACCAAAAGGGGGAACACCAATGGCCATCACCGCCTGGCCCGTGGCCGAGCGGCCGCGGGAGAAACTGCTTGCCCGTGGGCCCGAGGCCCTGTCCGATGCCGAGCTTTTGGCGATCTTTTTGCGCACCGGCGTGCCCGGCATGACCGCGGTGGATCTCGCCCGGGATCTGCTCGCCCAGTTCGGCAGTTTGCGGGCCTTGCTCAATGCCTCGAAAGAGGACTTCTGTGCCGGTCGCGGCATGGGCGAGGCCAAGTATGTGCAGCTTCAGGCGGTGGTGGAAATGGCCCGCCGGCATCTGCATGAAGAGCTGGAGCGGGGCGAGGTGCTGTCCGATCCCGGCCGGGTCCGGCGCTTTCTCACCGCCCGCCTGCGGGACCTGCCTCACGAGATATTCGCCTGCATTTTTCTCGACAATCGTCACCGTGTGATCCGCTTCGAGGAACTGTTCCGCGGCACCATCGATGGCGCCGCCGTCCCGCCCCGGGAAGTGGTCAAGGCAGCGCTCGCCCACAATGCCGCCGCCGTCATCCTCGCCCACAACCACCCCTCCGGCGTGGCCGAACCCTCCCGCTCCGACCGCAACATCACTGATCGATTGCGTGATGCCCTCGGCCTGGTGGATATCCGCGTGCTGGATCATTTCGTGGTGGGTGATGGGGAGGTGGTGTCGTTTGCGGAGCGGGGGTGGGTTTGAGGGGGTCAGGGGTGAGGTGTCAGGGGTGAGGTGTCAGGGGTGAGGGGGGATCGCGGATAAATCCGCTCCGACGGTTGCACCAATTGCCGACGCAGGAGCGGATTTATCCGCGATCAAATACATCGATCTTCGTCCGTAGGAGCGAATTCATTCGCGATAGGCGCGGAAGCTGTCGCAAAACATAAAGGGGGAGGGTAAATGCATAGGCCGTTCGGTGGTGCCCGGCTTCTGCGCAAGGGGCGGTGTTCACTGGAAGGGCAGGTCTACATGATCACCGCTTGCATCTGGCAACGGGCCCCTATCCTGGACACGCTCCATGCAGCGCGCATCCTGGTTAAGGAATTCCGACTGATCGAACAGGAAGCCATGGCCCGCAGTATTAGTTATGTGATCATGCCGGATCATTTTCATTGGCTGATTCGTTTGGGGCAGGTTGCTGACCTTTCCGGGATCGTTAAGCAAGTAAAGGCTCGGTCGGCCTATCGCATCAATAAGAGGCTCGGTCGCAGGGGGCGACTATGGCAGCCCGGATTCCATGATAGGGCGATCCGGGAAGAGGAGGATCTGCGTACGGTGGCCCGCTATGTGGTTGCCAATCCCTTAAGGGCGGGGTTGGTGGAGGATATTGGTAAATGGCCGTATTGGGATGCGGTTTGGTTGGAGGGGGGAGAGGAAGACAGGCCGCTTGATCCTTGAGGGTTGGTGGGGGATCGCGGATGAATCCGCTCCTACGGCGGGTCTGCTGTTGATCGCGGATGAATCCGCTCCTACGGCGGGTCTGCTGTTGATCGCGGATGAATCCGCTCCTACGGCGGGTCTGCTGTTGATCGCGAATGAATCCGCTCCTACGGCCCGAGGGGGTATCCTGGTTCTCGAATGAATTCCGCTCACAAGAGTCGCCGGTGCCGCCGTAGGAGCGGATTTATCCGCGATTCAGCCTTGGGGGCCGGCACCACCAGCCATACTACCCCTCCACCCTCTCCAATCTTCCGCTACAATGCCCCGGATTCGAATTTTGGGAGTTCGTCATGGGATTTCGTCTGCGAGTACCGCATACGCTGACGCTGTTGTCGGTAATGATTGTTATCGCGCTGGCCATGACCTGGGTCGTGCCCCAGGGGAATTTTGAGCGCGAGACCCGGGTGACCGAGGAAGGCCAGGAACTGCAGGTGGTGGTGCCGGGGACATTCGAGTTGGCCGAGGCGAGGGAGACTCTTACGCCCTGGGATATGTTCGTGGCCGTGCCCCGGGCCATGGCCGCGGCCCAGGACATCATTTTCTTCGTGCTGATCATCGGCGGGGTGCTGGCGGTGGTCCGTGCCACCGGCACGGTGGACGCCCTGATCGGGCGATTACTGGAGCGCTTCGGCGACAAACCCGGCACGCTCATCTTCATGGTGATCTTCTTTTTCTCTCTGGCCTCGGGGAGTATCGGCACCGCCGGGGAGTACATACCCTTTGTATTGATTCTGGTGGCCCTGTGCCGGGCCATGCGACTGGACGCCATGACTGCGGTGGCGGTGACCATTTGCGGTTACGGCATCGGCTACGGGGTGGCCATCTTCAATCCCTTCACCGTGGTCATTGCCCAGAGCATTGCCGAGGTGCCGATCTATTCGGCGGCGTGGTTCCGGGCCGCGATTCTGGTGCCCTTTGTGTTGATCGGGGTGCATCATGTCTATCGCTACGCCATGCAGGTCCAGGCTGATCCGAATCGCTCACTGGTCAAGGGGCTGGAAGTACCCGACCAGGGCGAGCCGCCGACGGAGTATCCTGCCCTGGACATTCGCCATCGCCTGATTCTGGGGCTGTTTCTGGCCACCATCGCGCTCACCGTCTGGGGCATTGCGACTCAGGGCTGGTGGTTGTCGGAGATGGGGGCCGCCTTCCTGGTCTTCGCCGTGGCTTCCATGGTGGTTGGGCGGCTGGGGGCTGACCAGGCCGCCGAGCGCTTTATCCAGGGGGCAATGGAATTGGTGCCCACGGCCCTGCTGGTGGGTTTTGCCCGCTGTATTGCCCTGATCATGGAGGATGGTCAGATCCTGGATACCATTGTCCATGGTCTGTCCCAGCCGCTCAGTCATCTCTGGCCCCAGTTCTCGGCGGTGGGCATGCTCGTCATTCAGAGTATTCTCAACCTCTTCATTCCCTCCGGCTCCGGCCAGGCCTTCGTGACCATGCCGCTGATGGCGCCGGTGGGGGATCTGGTGGGTGTGAGCCGGCAGGTGGCGGTTTTGGCCTATCAGTTTGGTGATGGCTTCGCCAACATGATCGTGCCCACCAATGCCGTGCTCATGGGGATATTAGGGATTGCCGGGGTCTCCTACGGGGCCTGGTTCAAGTTCGCCTTCCCGCTGTTCCTGAAGCTGCTGGCCGCGGCCGCGGTGGTCCTGGTTATCGCCGTTACCTTCGGTGCAGCCTTCCCGGGCTTCTAGTGGGCGGCCACCATTCCACTGCAAAACGCCCGCCTCGTGCGGGCGTTTTGCTTTTTGGGGGCTTTGGGGCACCCCCCATGGGGGGTCGCACCGAACAGCGGGGCCCGCTATGGTGATTCCCTAGGGAGGACTATGCAAAATGCCAGTAGAAAATACTCATTTTTCCATTTCCATTCGGCGCCTCTGGGCGCTTTTGTTGTTGGCCGCGATCCTGGGGCTGTCTGCCTGTGGAGAGACCCGGCAGGACAATGGTCGTGACGGCGTGCTCGTTGCGGGTGAAAAAGTCGAGGCGCCCCAGTCTCTGGAGCGGGCTCGGGCGGTTCATGCCCTGTCGGTGAACCGGGAGCGTCTCCTGGCCATGACCGAGGCGGAGACCGTACGTGGTTTTCTGCACCTGCAGGACGGCACGCGGCTGGATTATCGCGTCACCCATGTGGAGGGCGATCCCCCCCGGGTCTGGCGCGGTGATCTGATTTCCGGCGACGAGCGGGTCAGCGGGTTCACCCTGAGCCGGACGGGCAATCGCCTGGCCGGTGGCTTTCAGGTCGCCGATCAGCGTTTCCGCCTGGCCAGCCAGCGAGAAGGCGGCCACCTGCTGGTGGAGTTGGCGCATGAGGATGCACCGCCTCATGGCCAGCCCCTGGTTCCGGAAAAAGATGAAGAGGGCAAGGAAAAAGAAGGTGGCTAAGTGAGATGTGGCCACTGCCACATCGGGCGTGAGCCAGGGGAATTGGCTTTCGCCATGGATTGTTAAAGCGAGTCGGCGGTATTGGGAGGGGAGTCTGGTCTGCCGGCCAACGGAGCCGAAATATGAGAAGCGCGAAACTGTTTCCAACGAGCCTGCTTGCCGGGGTCGTCTTTGCTTGTCTTAGCGTTCAGGTTCTGGCTGGGGACTCCGTGGCGGTGGAGCAACTGGCCAGTCCCAGTGAAGCGTCCGATTGGCCCGCCTGGGTCTCCGACCGACAGCCTGTCGCTCTGGATGTATCCCGATTTGCCGCCGGCGGCAGTCTCCAGGCGGAGTTGCTGCCGGGGCATGACTTTATCCTGAAATCCATTGATGTCGAGCACCGGGGTGAGCAGAGCTTCGCCTGGCGTGGTCATGTTCTGGACGGTGACCGAACGGTCGGTGGCGGGACCCTCACTTTTCAGGGCAATCGGGTCAAGGGTTTCCTGCAACTGAATGGCGAGGAATATCACCTCAGCAGCTCGGCCAAGGGCTATTACTGGCTGGACCGCCTGGACCCTGAGGCCCGTCCGGCCATGCATCCCGAGGGCGCCCCTTATGTGCCGGATGTGGAAGTGGAACGGCCGCTGACTGAGTTGCCGCCGGTCAGTGCAGACGATGATCCGCCGGTGGTGGATGTGATCGTTTTCTACACCGAGGATGCCATTGGCAGCTTTTACACCGATGAAGCGGATATCCGCCTGTCCATCCAGAGTGCGGTGGATATGAACAATACTGCGCTGATCAACAGCGACGTGGACGGTCGGGTTCGGTTGATGGCGCAATTCTTCTGGGATTATCAGGAAACCGAGGAGGGTAGTGATGTCCTGAACGCCAGTCGTACCAGTAGTTACACGACCGGCCTGCAGGATCTTTATTCTGCCGATCTCGTTGCCACCATTACGTCGGATACCGATGTCTGTGGTGTGGCCTGGCTGCTGACCGGATACACCAATAATTGGCACCTTGGTTATTCCATGACTTCCGGCCATCCCAGTTGTCTGGGCGGTCAGACCTTTGCTCATGAGCTGGGTCATAACATGGGGCTGCACCATGATGAGGCCAACCTCGGCGAAAATACTACCAGGAATGACCTGATCGAGTATTTTGCCACCGGCTATTTTGTCTCGGGTGAGTTCCGGACGATCATGTCCTACACGAACCAGTGTGTCGGTGGTTGTCCGAGAGTTGACCATTTTTCGGATCCGGAAATTGATGAGCAAGGTTCCGGTCTGCCGACCGGCACCAGCGACGACAACAATGCGGAAGTCTTGCGTCGCTCCATGCCCTATGTTCAACAGTGGCGGGAGCAACCCACAACTCTGGCGGAAGCCAGCGGCGAATCCAGTAATGAGCTCGAGACAGGAGGTAACCACCTCTGGGTGGCCCAGGCCGATTACACCCCGGATGGGGAAGACTATGCCTTGCTGAGTGGTCCGGTCTACGACCAGGAGGAATCCTGGCTGGAACTGACCAATCTGGGTTCGGAATCCACGGGCCTTATATTCCAGGTGCGGACCACGGTAAACGATAGCGAAGGTGAGTTGCATGTCTATGCCGATAGCAATTCGCTGGCCGTATTTGATGACCTGTCGGATGACTGGGTCAGTCGCAATGTCTCCGTGCCGGCCAACACGGATGCCGTCCGCTGGGTCTGGCGGCCATCGGCGGGTGCCAAGCCGGATGATATCGGCATGGTCGCGCTTGCCGACATGGAGCGTGATGACCTGGCGGAAACGAGCTACTTTGGCACGGTGTTGAACGTGGAGGGTGAGCCCGTCGCCGATGTCGATGTGCGCGCCCTGGATGACGACGGCAACACCATGGGCACCAGCACCACGACGGCCGGCGATGGCAGTTTCGAGTTGACGGTTGAACATCCGGAAGGTGACGAGCCGTCGGATCTCGAGCTCAGTGGTGAAGGTGTTCAGGAGAGTGAGCATGCGGCCGCCAGTTGTGATGAGGAGGCCAACCCCTGTTCATTGACTGCCACCGGGGTTGCCCGCGAGATTGCTGGGCAGGTCAGCGGCATGCTGGCGGGTGAGTCGGTGACGGTGGATGCAGGCCACGGTGCCGAGGGGACCTTTACCTCGGATGTCAGTGGCGTGGCCGATTTCACCCTGGCCGCGGATTCCCTGCTGAGCTATGGGCCGCTGGATGTGGAAGCGGATGGCTACGATGTGACCTCCGCCGAGATCAGCAGCATTGATGTTCGCGCCGAGGATGCCACCGGTTTGGGTGTCACCCTGGGCACCGAGCCGCCGGTCATCCATGTGGTGGATGTCGTTGATGCCACGGAGTCGGGGTTTACCGTCGAGGTCACCTTCGACGCTTTCAACCGTGATGCCACGGCCATCCTGAGCTATGGCGAGGGAGAGGACGAGGTCGTCGATGAACAGACAGTGGTTGGGACTACTGACGGGCATCTTCTCACCTTTGAAGTGAGCGGCATGGACTGCGGCAGCAGCCAGGACTTCGAGATCGAGGTGGTCAACGACCACGATCAGCATGACCTGGTCGCGGCCTCGGGTGATTCCGCCGAGTGTTCCGACTCCGGTTCTTCCGGTTGCACCCTGGGTAGCGGTGCCCGCATGGATCCGCTGTTCGGTCTGCTTATGCTGCTGGCCCTGGGTGGGCTGTTGCGGCGCAAGGCCGTGAATCGGAGTGCTGAGTTCTGAGTACTGAGTAGCAAGGAGCAAGATAGGCACTGCCAATCTGATGTGGGAGCGGCTTTAGCCGCGATAGGGGTTGATCGAAGCCCCTGTCGCGGCAGGAATGCCGCTCCCACTGTTTTTGAGGGATAGGGCTAACCCCTCACCCCTCACCCCTTACACCTCACTCCTCACCCTCCAGCCGCCTCCTGGCGCTTCATCCCCCGCGACATATGCACAAAGCCTATGGCGCCGGCCAGGACGAAGGCCAGGGGAATGAGTAGCACCCAGCGGCTGTAGTCGGGTAGGAGAACCACGGCCAGCTGGTAGAGGCCGACCCCCACCAGCGGGGCGATGAGACCGCGCAGGCCGGTGAGGCTGACATGGACACCCATGTACTGGGAGGCCTTGGCCACCGGTGCGAAGTCGTGATGGCCTACGTTCCAGCCCAGGATGCCGCCGGCCATGGCCGCGCCGTAAAGGGCTGAGCCGATCCACATCAGCGGCATCCAGCCGGTGATCGCCGCCAGGGACAGGACCGCGAAGGCGACCACGAAACCCCAGCTTTGCCGGGCGCGGTAATGCACCACATGGCGGGAATCCAGCATGCGGGCCCAGAGGGGAACGCAGAAGGGCATGACCAGCAGGGGAATGGAGCCGGTGACCATCATCTGCTGAAACTGGGAGTAATTCAGTTGCTCGGCAAGGATCAGGATCAGCGGCGCCTTGAGCATCAGGTTACCGCTGCCAAAGACCATCATCAGGCCCATGTAATGGCGAAAGCGTCCGTCCTCGGCGAGAATCCCCAGTGAGGAGAAGGGGTTCATCATCTTTTCCCGGGCCGCAAGCTCATCGCGCAGCAGTTGGCGGTGCCGGCGCACCCGCAGGCGGCGGTAGCCCAGGGCGCCGGCCAGGCCCACCAGGGCCAGGGCGGGCAGAATCACCCGGAAGGCATTTTCATTCTGGTCCATGGCCAGACCCAGGACGATACCCACCCCGCCCATGATCAGGGCCGCGTAGGTCACCAGTCGGCCGGTCATATAGGCCAGGAGCTCACGGGGATAGTTGGCCCGCCAGACGGTGGAACGGATGGTGGTGACCCCGGACCAGCAGACCCTGGCCGCAATCACCCCGACGGTCATCATGATCAGGCCCAGGGCGTTCAGGGGGGCGGCGGCGATGAACAGCAGGCAGAGCACGCAGGCCACCTGGGCGAAGATCAGGAAACGGATCTTGTCCCGGCCCTGACTGCCCCAGGCCCAGAGGAAGCTGAAGATGTTGGCCAGTTGGGGGGCACCGGTGACCAGGGCCACGGCGATCCCCAGCCAGAAGTTCGAGACCTCGCCGGCAAAGGCGTTCTTGACGATGACCCCCGCCACGCCGCCTTCCACCGCCCCGAGGGCAAAGGCCAGCAGGGCCCAGGAGCGAATCTCCCGCGGATAGTGGGCACGGGCCATCCAGGGCAGCTGGCGGCGGGCATAAAGGCGCTTGAGTCGGCTGGTGGTGGCTCCCACGGGCAACTCCGGAGTCGGTGGATGGCGGGCCGCGTATTTTACCTGATCCCGGGCACGGCTATATTGGGGCGAGGTTTCTGGCCTTCCGGCCACTGAGGAGGTTGTGAATGAAAATGCGCTGGATTCTGCCGCTGGGCACACTCGTGCTTGTTGCGGCAGTGCTGGTCTGGCAATGGGTGGGGCGGGAGGCTCCGCCGCCCGCACCGGCAGTGACAGTGGGCGAGGATCTCAACCGGCAAGTACCGGCCGACACGCTGATCTATTTCGGGGGCCGGGAGCCGCTGCCATTGAAGGCGTTGGAGACCGTGTTCCCCGCCATGGATTCACTGCTGGACGAGACCAGTGCTGCGCAGATCCGGCAATGGCAACAGGCCAGCGACGTGGCCGATGGCTTGCGTTTTCTGGCCGCGCTGAGCCTGGAGCTGGATCGGGTGAGCCGTGACGGTGGCGGTGTGCCCGCGATGATGACAAGGCTTGGGGCCGGCCCCGAGCCGGAGTTCGTGGCCTATCTTGATCAGCTGGCACCGGTGCTGCGCTGGCGTCTGGATGACCCCGTCGCCCTGATTGCCCTGGTGGATCATCTTGAAGCGGCGGCGGAGATTGATCACGCAGCAGCGGAGGAGGATAAGGCGGCCGCCTTGTTCCGTCGCTATCCCCTGTACCGCTCGGAGGAGGCAAGTGCCGACCTGGTCCTGGTCGTGCAGGGGGATGTGGCCAGTGTGTTCGTGGACAGTGAGGTATTGGCCGATCCGGCATTGTCCGCGCGCGTTTCAGCTCAGCAGGCCCCGCCTGAGTCGCTGGCCGACAGCGGCGCGCTGGAAGCCATCATGGATCGCCACGGACTGATCCCGGCCGGTCTGGGTTTTGTGGACAGTCGGGCCCTGGTGGGCCTGCTTGGCGCGACCGGGCCGGGCAGTCTGGAGGCCTTGCGGGCCGCTGTTCGGGATGAGGAGACACCGCAGGATCAGCAGGCACTGCGGAGTGAGGCCTGCCAGACCGAGCTGCTGGCCATTGCCGAGAACTGGCCGGGCCTGCGCTTCGGTTTTGCTCAGCTGCCCACGGCGGAGGATCGGCGTCTTGCCATGGAGGTGCTGGTGGATAGCCGTGATCAGCGCACCATGCGCAGCCTCCGGCGCCTGCACGGCCATATCCCGGCGACGCTGATGCGGGGCGAGGCGGAGGTCATTGCCGCCACGGCCCTGGGTGTGAACACCGACGCCCTGCCACGGGTGGCACTGGATTTGTGGCGGCGTTTTACCCGGGCCGACTTTGACTGTGCGCCTTTAGAGACGCTGCAGGCACGGGTGGGCCAGACCAGTCCGGCCCTGCTTGGTCCCGCGCTTTCCTTTGCTGATGGGCTGATGGGCATGAGCCTGAGTGTTCTGGACATGGACGCCGATGACATGCCCGACAGCATGGATGTGCTGGCGACCATCTCGGCCGACGATCCCCAGGGGCTGTTGACCCAGTTCGGGGTGCTGTTTCCCCGCTTTGCGGAGCTGGATGTGCCCAGCGACGGTCGTGGTGTGGGCTTTCAGCCCCCGCCTCCCTTTGATGTCTTGCGGCGTGAGTTGACTCTGGCCCAGCACGGGCGTCATTTCACGATTCACAGTGGCGAGCGCGCCGCGGAGATGGCCGCGGCGATGGGGGATGATGAGCTTGAGGGGCGTGCCCTGCTGCTCATGTTGATCAATCCGGATCTTCATGCCGAGCGGGTGGGGGATGCGGTGAGCCTGGAAGCCATGGTGGGCGAGTCCCTGCCTGCCTGGTTGCCGGCCGAAGGCTGGCGTCTGCGCCAGACGCTGGATTTCACCGAGCGGGGCATTCGCCAGCGCTGGCAACTGGAAGCAGTGGATTGATTGTCTGGCGGCGGGGCTGAGGGGGGCTCCGTCCGGGGGATGGCAGCGGTTGGCCATGGGCGACAAGATTGATTCAAATCAGATGCTTTGAGGGAGGCAGTAATGTCGGAAGAAATGATCATCAAGCTGATTGTCGGTGGGGCCGTATTGCTCCTGGCCATCGCGTTATTGCCCAAATTGCTGGCCCGCCTGAAAGGAAGATTGCAGATCAAGCTGGATCGCAGTGCCGTTGCCTGTGGCGAGACCCTGAGCGGGCATTGCGAGGTCAAGGCCCGGCGCGAGATCGACGGCCGCGCACTGAATGTGGCCCTGGTGGGCGAGGAGATTGAGGAAGTGCGTCGGCATGGGAGCAATGGCCGCAGCCGTCGGCGTCGTTATCGCAACGAGATCTATCGTGACCAGGTACCGGTGAGTGGGGCACTGCATCTGTCTCCGGGTGATGTGGAGCGATTCGATTTCGAGCTGCCGGTGCCGGAATCGGTCCCCGGTCATGGCGGCAAGGCCCCGGAAGGCGCGCTGGCGCAGGGGCTGATGCTGGGGGCCCAGTTGCTGGGTGGACGCCGCCGCTACTATCGCTGGCGCGTGGAGGCCCGACTGGAGGCCAGTGGTCTGGACCTTCGTGCCAGGCAGAAAATTTCCCTGCGCTGAGCAGAACCTGCGCAGGCAGGGGTGAACGGGGGGTGTCATGTCCGGGCTTGCCCGCTTGATCAATGATCTGGGATTGGACGCCGATCTGGAGGCCCGTTTCCAGCGGGAACCACGGGAAGTCATCCAGGATTACGGTCTGAGTCGAGAGGAAGAAGAAGCGCTGGTCTTCGGTTGGCCGGCGGATGAGTCTGCCGGCCAAATGAATCGCGCCCATGTGCTGGTGGTGGAGGATGAGCCGGTCAACCGGGACTTGATGGTTGAATTCCTGGAGATGGAGGGTTTTTCCGTTGACGCCGCCGGGGATGGGGAGGAGGCGCTTCGTTACTGTCGGGACCAGGCCCCCGACATTGTTCTCATGGATATCAACCTGCCCATCCTCTCCGGCCTGGAAGCCACCCGTGAGCTCCGGGACTGGCCATCCATGACGGCAGTGCCGGTGATTGCCCTCTCCGCCCAATCCGAACCCCCTCACAGACAAGCAGCCGAAGCCGCCGGCTGCACGGTTTTCGAGCCCAAACCGGTCAACTTTCCCCGTCTGCTACGCTTGATGCAATGTCTGCTATTGGCCCGACGGGTTTGACTGACCCACTTTAAACGGGTAGCTGGTCCCAAGCGCCATCACGCTTCTTGCTGATGCTCAGAAATGTAATATGCTGGCAAGCAGAGGTGACGGAAGGGACCAATTAATGATGTCCTTGTCGTGATTATTGTCATTATCAGGAAGAAAGGAGTACTTCCATGTCCAAGCTTGCCGATTTGATTCACCGTTTGGGCGAAGATGCCGAGCTGGAAAGCCGCTACGAGAAGGATCCGGAGGCGGTCATGGCGGAATTCGAATTGAGTGAGGAAGAAAAAAAGGCCCTGGCTGCGGGGGACCTGGATGAAATCCGCCGCCTGACCGGTTTGAGCAATATCGAGAAGACCAGTCGGGCCATTATTCGATCCTACGACTGAACTGTCGTCGAGCTGCACTTGCTCATGTGCGGGGGGGCCGGGCCCGACAAGCTCCATTTCCTGAATGGCGCTACTCGACGGCGGCTATGGTCAGCCGCTGTATTGTTGCTGTTCCTGCTGGTGGTTTCAGCGGCTCATGCTGAAGACACGGAACGGCTACAGGAGAACGTCGAGCGACTTGAACGCCTGAACATTCAACTCTCCTGGCGCGAGTCCCAGGCCAGCATTGAGGACTTTCGGCGCGAAAACCCTGTATTGCCTCCCCCTCTTGAAACTCGTTTGCGCCTTCTTGAGCTGCGGAACCGCGGCCTATCCGGAGATGAAGCTGGCGCCTTGGCCGAGATGGAGAACCTTCCGGTGGCCGAGCTGCCAGACGAAATCCGCTTGCGTGCCGAGGTGTTACGTTTGAATCTGGCAACCAATGCCACGGACTACCAGACCGCTTTTGAAGCCTTGATTCAGGGGCGCGAGTTACTTGAGAGGGTTGATTCTCCTGAGCTGTCTGCCGCCTTCCTCGGACGTGCCGCAGTGCTATTGGGGCAGGCTGGCCAGCATGCGGAGGCACTTGAGTTATCCCGAGAAGCTTTGGCCGAGGCACATCGGACCCTGGATCCTCGGGAGGTTTGCGCCGAACTATTGCAGCAGGGTCTGATTGTGCGGCGGATGGGGGCCATGGCCAGTCTGGCATCGGTAGTGGAGGAAGGTCTGCCTGCGTGTGAGAGGGCCGGTGATCCGGTGCTGTTGGCTGTGAAGCAGCGACTGGAGGGAGAGGCCCGCTTGTTTCAGGGAAATGTCGATGAGGCTGTCGAGTTGCTCGAGGAAGCGCTGGAAGCCGTGAATACTGCCGGTTATGCGGTCGGCGCCCTGGAAGGACGCCTTGCTCTGGCAGCTGCCCTGATTGGGCAAGGCAGTTACACCCGGGCTGGTGAAGTACTGGATGGTCTTGCGCCTGAACTGGCCGAAGCCGGCCGGTGGTGGTCAGCGATCCAGGCGCATCAACTACAGGCTCAGTTGTTTGAGCTAGACGGCGCTTACGATTTGGCGCTGGAGCAGGAAAGGGCCGTAGTGGATCTGGAAGATCGCAAGCGGGAGGAGGAGCAGGCGGCCCGAAGTGCGCGGATGCAGGCACAGTTTCTGGATGACCGCAGGACCAGGCAGATGGAGCTGTTGGCCCAGAGTCGGCGGGAGGAGGGTCTAAGGCGCAATGTGGCCATCGGTGGAACATTTTTCCTGTTGTTACTGGGCGGGGTGGTTTACAACCGATTCCGCCTCGGTCGGGATGCGGCCCGCCAGATTCAGCGACAGAACGAGCAGTTGGGGATGCTTGCCACCCTGGTGCGTTCCGCCAATCGCTATCGGCGAACCCGGGAGATATTGCAAGAGCTGATGGCTCGCCTGGTCAGGCTGACGCCGGCGCTGACCGGGGCCCAGGCTCTGGTCCTGGATCTGGAGAGCAGCCGTCTGCTCTCCCTGGCCGCCAACGGCGGTCCCAGCCTGCTTGGTCCGGGTGGCTACCAAGAGGAGGCTGTGCAGACATTGCTCAGCCAGCGGGGACGAGAATTATCGGAAGGCCTCTATCACCTTGAGCCCGGGCACATCGAAACCCTGAGCGGTGAAGCCTCGTCGGGCAGTCAGCAATCCAGTGGGCTGATCGGGATGACGCTGCCGGTAGAGAACCGTCTCCAGGCCGTGCTTTTTTTCGCATTGCGTTCCGATGACAGGGCACGGCAGTCCGAGCTGATCGCGGTGTTGAGTCGGGTGCGTGAGCACGCCCGTGCCATGCTCTCCAGCGCCCGGCAACTGGAGGACATTGAGCGCGAGTACGGGCGGTGCAAGGAGGCCGTAGAGGAGCTTTCCCGTACCGAGCGTCAATTGAAAGCCGCGGTGCAACAGGCCCGGGAGGCCGGGGAGGCGCGGATGCACTTCCTTGCCCGCATCTCCCATGAATTGCGCACGCCCTTGCACGCCATTCTCGGCTTCAGCCAGAAACTGGAACGTCGTCTTGCCAGGCAGGCCGACGACGACGAGGTGCCGGCGCCGGTGCCCCGCAATCTGGCAGTGGTTCAGCAGGCTGGCACCGAATTGGTCACGCTGGTGGATAATCTGCTTGATGCCTCGCGCATGGAGGCCGGGCAGATGAGTCGCAGTGACGAGCCCATCCGCCTTCGGCCTTTTCTGCAGGAATGCCTGGCGCTTGTTAATTCCTCGCTGCAGGCCAATGGAAACGAAGCCGTGCTGGCGCTGGAGGAGGCACCCGAGTTGATCGAATCGGACCCGGCTCGGCTGAGGCAGATATTGCTGAATCTGTTGTCCAATGCGGCGAAGTTTACCCACCGTGGCCGGGTCGAATTGAGTGCCTTCATGGATGGGGACGGGCGGCCCCGAATTCGGGTCACTGATTCCGGCAGCGGGCTGGACCCGGAGACCCGGCGACGCCTGTCACGCCTGTTCCGGGACAAGCGCTCGGATCTGGAGCGGTTCTATGAGGACAAGGGCCTGGGCCTGGTGGTGACTCGGGGCTTGTGCGATTTGCTGGATATCCAGCTGGAATTGAAAAGTGAGCCGGGCCGGGGGACGAGTGTCAGCCTCCTTCTGCCGGAAGCCAGCGTTGCCGCCCACGCCCCGGCGCTGGCTGCGCGGACGGATCAGGGACAGGGGGCCGCCGAGGCGCCGGCATCGGTGCTGGTGGTGGAGGACAACCGGGTGAACCGGGAGCTGATGGTGGATTTCGTCCGCAGCGAGGGTTGTCGGGCCCTGGTGGCGGCGGACGGGGAAACTGGCCTGAGTCGTCTCAGGTCTCATCCGTCGGACCTGGTCCTGCTGGATGTGGACCTTCCCGGGATGTCCGGTATTGATCTGCTCCGGTGGATGCGGGGCGATCCGGCCTTGCGGGACATTCCCGTTATCGTGGTGACGGCGGTGGATTCGGAACACTATCGGGAGCAGGCCGAGGCCCTGGGCTGTGTCAGCTACGAACTCAAACCCTTGGATTTTCGTCGTTTGGCCGGCCTCATCCGTGATCAACTACCGGGGGAAGCGTGAGCTGCGGTGAACTGGTGGTGGTGGGGAGCGGCATTCAGTCGGGCCGGCACCTCAGCCGGCGGGTGATCTCCGAGCTAGACCGGGCAGACGATGTACTGGCCATGACCGATTCCTGGGCCTGGTCCTGGTTGCGCAGGCAGCGCCCAGACGCCCGTTCCCTGTCTCACTTCTACGCTGAGGGCAAGGATCGACGTCAGACTTACCGGGAAATGACTCGAGAGATTCTGGCACCGTTGATGTCGGGACGTCGGGTCTGCGCCGTCTTCTATGGGCATCCGGGGGTCTTTGCCGATGTGCCGCACGCCGCGATCCGTGCGGCAAGGGCGGCTGGTCACCGGGCGCGGATGGAGCCCGGCGTGTCCGCCGAGGCCTGTCTCTACGCTGACCTGGGCCTGGACCCCGGCCGCCGTGGTGTGCAGTCCTTCGAAGCGACACAGTTTCTTGTCTTCGAGCGTGAGCTGGACCCTGCGGCCCTGTTGATTCTTTGGCAGGTGGCCCTGGCCGGTGACCTGAGCTGCACCCGGACCGGTGCGGATCCTGCCCGCCTTCGGGTATTGAAAGACAAGCTCCTGCGCTGGTACGCGCCGGACACGGAGGCCATACTCTATGAGGCAGCCCGCCTGTCTCTCGAAACCTATCGGGCGGAACGGCTCTCCTTAAGGGCATTACCCGAGGCCGCGTACAGGGACTACACCACCCTGGTGATTCCTCCACAGCGGACTCTGATCCCGGACCACCAGGCCTTGACCGCCCTCGGTTATCCGCCAGATACACTGGATTCACTCAGCTAGTCTGGCAATGTCAGTTCCAGCTCCAGGCGCTCGCCGTTGCGATCCAGTGCCAGTAGCAGCGGGGCGGTGCCGGCGTGCTGGCGCAGGGTGCGTTGCAGGACTCGGGTTGCCGGGGCCTGGCCGTCCAAGGGGCGGTTGTTGACGGCGGTAATCACATCACCCGCCTTGATGTCCGCCAGGGCTGCCGGACTGTCCGGATAGACCTGCTCCACGCGCACGCCGGGTGGTTGCTCGTTTTCGCTGCCGCGAACGCCCAGTTGCGGGCCGCGCACCGCGCGCATGGCGGCCTGGATGCTCTCCCGGGTCTCATCGTCTTCCAGCATGGCCGTGATCTCGGCCAATCGACGCAATAGGTCGACCAGCTCCTGGTGAACGGCCTCATTCAGTTCGGCCTGGCTCTGGTCCGGGGCTTTCCTGGCCGGCTCATTACCGGCAACCGCCGGGCTGAAGCCAAGGCACAGTGCCAGGCCAATGGCGGGTAGTAACGGTCTGGTGGGCATGCCCGAGCTCCTCAGTGCCGATCTCTGATTTCTAGCACATTGGACACTCAGGGCGGGAAAACGGTCGTGGAATCGTCGGTGGTGGCTGCTCGGGAAGGACGTTAAAGAAACGGGGCACAGGCGGATGAACCGCCTGCCCCCGCGTCCAGCTAGGGAGTGTGACTCCGCACGGGCTAACGTGTCTGGAGTCAGTTTCAATACTAGACGATCAAACCACCGTTTTCCAGTTATTCGTACGAAAAAAGTCGTTGTGTGTTTCTGAAATGGGCCAAACCAGAAAAAAGAAGGCCCGCTGACGGGCAGCGGGCCTTCCACGCCCCTTGCGGGGCCTTCTGCGATACCGGAATCGCCTATCAGTAGCTGCCGCGGAGGGTCAGCTGATAGTTGCGGCCCAGCACCTCGGGGAGACCGAAGTGGCCGGAAGCTCGCTCGATCCGGTTGGGCTCGCGGTCGAACACGTTGTTGACGGTGAGCTGCAACACCGTGTTCTGCGGGGCCCAGTCAGCGAAACGGCTGACATTGTAGGACACCGAGGCGTTGTGGATATGACGGGAACGGGTCCGATAGACCGCAGCGCCGTCGTCATCCTGGAACAGAATGTCCTGAGCCGGGTCGATGCGCGGACGACGCATCCAGTCGGTCCGCCAGAACACGCGCCAGTCACCGCGGGTCCATGTGGTATCGACAATCGCCCGGTTGCGCGGCTGGCTGAAGCCACCCACCTGCTCCGGTGCCTCGTCACCGGCCACCGAAGTGGTGCGGTCACGGGTCTGGGTGAAGCGCATGTTCAGACCCAGGGTACCCATGTCACGTGCACCCATGCCTTCGGAGAACATGCCCATGAAGTCGGCGATGTCGAAGCGATACTGGGCGCCGACATGCACCTGGCTGAGGCGGAACTCCTGGGCATTGGTCTGACCGGTCAGGAAGTCAACCACCTGACCCTCGTCGTCACGGGTGAAAGCGTCACAAGCCTGATTGGGGAAATCAGTGGCGTCGTAACAGGCTTCCATCAGATCGGTCAGGGTCAGGCTGGTGATGGCATCCTCGATCTCGATGTTGTAGTAGTCCGCGGTCAGGACCAGGTTATCGACCCAGCGGGGCTCGAAGGTCAGGCCCAGAGCATAGGACTCTGCAGTTTCATTATTGAGGTCGGGGTTACCACCGGAGCGGCCAATACCCGTTGCGAGGGTGATGTCGGAGGTGAAGTCATCCAGGTCATCCGGATCCACACCCAGGCTCTCGGCACAGTTGGCACGACGCTGATCCGGGTCGGGCCCCGTGTCCACGAAGTCCTGGTCACAGGGGTCGTCGGCGAAGCTGAACACCTGGGTTTGCGGGGCGAACAGCTCGACCAGGGACGGCGCCCGGATGGACTCGGTGTAGTTGCCACGGACAGTCAGGTCACGCACCGGTGACCAGACACCGCCAACGGACCAGACAGTGGCATCACCGGCCAGGTCGTTCTCGATCTCACGAACGGCAGCGTTCAGTTCCAGGCGATGAGCGAAGGGCACCTGGTTCTGCGGGCCGAGGATGGGCAGGAAGAACTCGCCGTAGTATTCCTCGGTGGTGTAGCGGCCGCCCGTTTCGGCGAAGGGCGCGGAACGGGTCAGTGGCACTTCCGTGCCCAGGCCCGGGATGAAGCGCGCTTCTTCCTTACGGGTTTCGAAACCGAGGTTGAAGGCCGACATGCCACCCGGCAGTTCGAACATGTCGCCGCCGAAGTTGGCGGTGAAGATGTTCTGGTTGATCCGGGTCTGGGTCATGCGGTCACCGGTCACCCAGTCACGGGCACCCGGGTCGGCCACGCCTTCACCGAAGATGTTCAGCGGCTGACAGCCATCCACGAAGGGCATGTTCTCGGCGGTGATTCCACTGCCGCTCACACCGGTGATGTCGCCCAGGGCCGCGTCAATGACGGCCTGACAGACGATGTCGCCCGATTGAGCGGAATCAGTGCCGGAGAACTGCAGCAGTGCCAGCTCCACCGCGTCGGCATCGTCCACACCCAGTTGACCTTGCAGGTCAGCGATCATGCCGTCGGTCAGCTCGACTGCATCCAGTGCGTTGATGAAGCGACCGTCGATGATGCCCTCGTCCCGAGTTTCACCGGCGGAACGGCCCACCACGGCGGAGACGTCCCACTCAAAGCGGCGGTCGCCGGCGAAGATGTCGCCATCGAAGCCGGCGGTCCAACGCCAGACATGCTGGTCACGCTGACTGGAGGGATCGATGATGTCGTTGTTGAAACGATGCATCCAGAAGGTGTCCATGTTGTTGTCGGCGAACACCTGCTGGGCCTGGTCGGACAGGAAGGGGTGGTCCGTGGGCAGCAACAGGGGGCCGCTGGTACCGGTAAAGGCAAAGGTCTGAAAACCACCCTGACTGCTCAGCTCTTCCGCCTCGGACTCGGCGAACAGGAAGTCCGAGGAGAAGCGGACATCGTCGGTGATGTCATAGTTCATGGTGGTGGTGACTACCTTGCGCTCCAGCGGAGAACGGATCTGGTCGGTCTGCTGGAAGAAAGCGTCACCGTCACCGCCAATGGCCCAGAAGGCGCCCCGGTTGTCGGGGGCAGGCTGGCCGGGCGTGAATTCCACCAGATCGGAGTTCTCATTGAACTGGTAGAAGTTGCCATCTCCAAAGGAACCCAGCCCGAAGGTCGGAATGACCTGGAACTCGGGACTGGCAAGGCCGGCATTGGTAAAGACATTGGTCCGCTCGTTATTGAACAGGCGGCGAGTCTGATCACCAAAGGTGCCCCAACCCCAGGAATTCTCCGGGTCATAGAGGTCACCACGCTCGAAGCGATCCATGCCGTCCTGGTTGAACCATTCGATGGACATGGTCACGTTGCCGCGGCCATCAAACATGTTGGCACCCGCGACGTAGGAGAACTGGTCGAAGTCGCCGCCGCCCTCTTCGGTGGTGCCGGTTTGCAGGGCAAAATCCACGCCCTCGTAGTCATCCTTGAGGATGACGTTGATGGTGCCGGCAATGGCGTCGGAGCCGTAAACGGGCGCACCGCCGATGCCCACAACCTCAATGCGGTCCACCATGGCCACGGGGATCACGTTGAAGTCCACCTGCAGGCCACCGGAGGTGGCGAAGATGCTGGGGCTGTTCTGGGACACGAAACGGCGGCCATTGACCAGGGTCAGGGTCCGCTGGGCGCCCAGGCCGAGGAAGTCAACGAAGTTCTGACCCAGGTTGAAGCTGTTCTGGGTGCCGGTGTCGGAGACCGGCGGGGTGCCGAAGGCCGGCATTTCGTTCAGGGCATCGGCCACATTGGTGAAGCCCCGGTCCTCGAGCTCCTGACTGGAGATGCTCAGGGCGGGGTAATGGGTGTCGATGCCCTCGCGAGTGATTCGTGAGCCGGTGACCTGGACACGGTCCAGTTCCCGCAACTCCTCCTCATCCTCGTCATTGTCCTGGGCGATGGCCATGGGTGCGGTCAGGGCCGCGGCCATGCCGGACAGCAGCGCAATGCGTATGGAGCGCCGCAATGGATCGGTAAGGTTCATGGCAAATTACTCCCTCTCAAGCGATGGTTAATTAACCTGCCGTGGCCGTGCCAGTTTCCGATCCAGTCCATGGATGCGTGAGCCCCGAGCGGCGGGGTAGCTGGCGTGGCCTGACATGTCGGTTGCCGGGGCGGCGATAAGAGATACCGCCCTCATATGTCGTACGAAAGCATCCGTGCGTGTTGCATTGATATCACAGATTGCTTTCGTAGCAAACACTTTTTGGCTATTTTGTTGCGTCTGCCAGAAATTGAGGCGAAAAGGCCTGGAATGGGGGCCAGGAAGGGCGCTCTTGCGTTGCGACGATGCAACACGCTGGCCTTTTCCAAAGCCTGTTGCGCAAGAATCGGCCGTCGTGGGCAAAAAAAACGGGCCCACTGCCTGGCAGTGGGCCCGTCCCGCTTGGAGGGTCTAGCTATCCAAGGCTTACCGCATCAGTAGCTACCCCGGAGGGTGAGCTGATAACGGCGGCCCAGGATTTCATCCATGCCGAAATGACCGGACGCATTTTCGATCCTGTTGGGCTCGCGATCGAAAAGGTTGTTCACGGTGAACTGAATCACAGTGCTTTGCGGTGCCCAGTCGGCCCAGCGGCCGAAGTTGTAGGACACGGAGGCATTGTGGATATGCCGTGAACGGGTCCGGATCACACCGCGGCCGTCCTCATCGTGATAGATGTTGTCGAGACGCGGATCGATGCGCGGGCGACGGGTCCAGTCGGTCCGCCAGAACACGCGCCAGTCGCCGCGGGTCCAGGTGGTATCGACAATGGCCCGGTTCTTGGGCTGGCCAAAGCCACCCACCTGGCGCGGGGCCTCGTCACCGGCCACCGAGGTGGTGCGGTCACGAGTCTGCGAGAAACGGGTGTTGAGCCCCAGAGTACCCATGTCACGTGCGCCCATGCCTTCGGAGAAAAGACCGAAGAAGTCGGACACGTCAAAGCGGTACTGCAGACCCACGTTTAGCTGAGTAAGACGGAACTCCTGGGCGTTGGTCTGACCGGTCAGGAAGTCCGCCACCTGGCCGTCCTCATCACGGGTGAAGGAGTTACAGGCCGGGATGGGGAAGTCAGGTGAGTCGTAACAGGCCTCCATCAGGTCTGTCAGGCTCAGACTGGTGATCGCGTCCTCGATCTCGATGTGGTAGTAGTCCGTGGTCAGGACCAGGTTGTCCACCCAGCGAGGCTCGAAGGTCACGCCCAGGGCATAGGATTCGGCGAACTCATTCTCGAGGTCGGGGTTACCGCCGGAACGGCCCACGCCGGTGGCGTTGACGATCTCGGAGGTGAAGCCATCCGGATCCTCACCCAGGTCCTGCTCACAGTTCTCCCGGCGAGTGTCCGGATCGGGACCGGAGTCCACAAAGCGGAAGTCACAGGGGTCATTGGCGAAGCTGAACACCTGGGTCTGGGGTGCGAACAGCTCCACCAGGGACGGTGCGCGAATGGACTCGGTGTAGTTACCACGGATGGCAACGTCACGGACCGGAGCCCAGACACCGCCCAGGGACCACACGGTGGCATCACCGGCCAGATTGTTTTCGATTTCACGCACAGCGGCGTTGAACTCGAGGCGATGTGCCAGTGGTACCTGGTTACCCGGGCCGAAGACCGGGAAGAACAGCTCACCGTAGAACTCGTCGGTCTTGTAGCTGCCGCCGGTTTCCGCGAAGGGTGCCGAACGCGTCAGCGGTACTTCGGTGCCCAATCCGGGGATGAAGCGAGCGTCTTCGCGGCGGGTTTCATAACCCACGTTGAAGGCGGACATGCCACCGGGCAGTTCGAAGAGATCGCCACCGAAGTTGGCGGTATAGATGGCCTGGCCAATCCGCGTTTGCGTCATGCGATCGCCGGTTACCCAGTCGCGGGCCGCCGGATCTCGCACACCCTCGCCAAAGAGGTTGAGCGGAATACAGCCGTCAACGAAGGGAATGTTCTCGGCCGTGATACCAGAGCCGCTGACACCGGTCACGTTTCCGAGAGCGGCCTGATAAACCGACTCACAGATCATGTCGCCCACGTCCGCGGTATCGGTGCCTGAGATGGCCAGCAGATCGTTGGGATCCACCGCATCCAGATCATCCTGGGTCAGTACGCGGACGTCGAGTGCATTGATGAAGCGACCGTCAATGATGCCCTCGTCTCGTGTCTCGGCCTTGCTTTCACCGGCCACAACCGAGACATCCCAGTCAAAGCGGCGATTGCCGGCAAAGATCTCACCGTCCAGGCCCGCGGTCCAGCGCCACACGTTCTGTTCCCGGGAGCTGGAGGGGTCGATGATGTCGTTATTGAAGCGGTGCAACCAGAAGCCGGGTAGGCCGTTGTCCGCCAGCAGTTGTTGAGCCTGATCGGACAGGAATGGATGGTCGGATTCAAAGAACAGCGGGCCACTGGTTCCGCCAAAGGCCCAGGTCTGGAAACCACCCTGACTGGTGAGCTCGGTAGCGCTGGACTCGGAGAACAGGAAATCCGAGGAGAAGCGCACGTCATCGGTCAGGTCATAGTTCATGGAGCTGGTGATGACCTTACGCTCCAGCGGGGAGCGAAGCTGTTCCACTTCCCGGAAGAAGTCCGCGCCATCACCCCCAATGGCAAAGAAGGCGCTGTTGGGGTGTGGGGTGCCCGGCTGGAAGGGGACCAGGTCCGAGTTTTCGTCGAACTGGTAGAACACGCCGTCATTCGGCATGGCGCCGATGCCAAAGCTGGGAACGGTCTGGAAGCCAGGGCTGACCAGGCCACCGAAGGCGAACAGGTTCATGCGGGAGTCGTTGTAGAGGCGACGAACCCCGTCGGGGTCAACACCCCAGAACCAGTTGTTCTCGGAAGCAAGCAGGTCCGGGCGGGCAGTGCCTTCCAGGCCTTCCTGATTGAACCACTCCACGGAGAAGGTCACATTGCCGCGACCGTCGAACATGTTGGCCCCGGCCACATAGGAGAACATGTCGGTCTGGGCGTCACTTTCGGCGGTGATTCCGCGTTGGAGACTGAAGTCAACGCCTTCGTAGTCATCCTTGAGGATGACGTTGATGGTGCCGGCAATGGCGTCGGAGCCATAGATCGGCGCACCACCGATGCCGATGACTTCAATGCGATCCACCATGGCCACGGGGATGACGTTGAAGTCGACCTGCAGGCCACCGGAGGCGGCGAAGATGCTGGGAGTATTCTGGGACACGAAGCGGCGGCCGTTGACCAGGGTCAGGGTCCGCTGGGAGCCCAGGCCCAGGAAGTCAACGAAGTTCTGGCCCAGGTTGAAGGTGTTCTGGGTGCCATCGGGGGTGATGGGCGGTGCACCGAAGCTGGGCAGTTCATTCAGGGCATCGGCCACATTGGTAAAGCCCCGGTCCTCAAGTTCCTGGCTGGAAATGCTGAGGGCGGGATAGTGGGTGTCGATGCCTTCGCGGGTAATGCGGGTACCGGTCACGCGGACACGGTCCAGTTCCCGAAGTTCTTCTTCCTCGTCGTTATCGTTGTTTTGAGCCATGGCCATGGGGGCGGCGAGCGCCGCGGCCATGCCGGACAACAACGCCAGACGAATCGCGCGGCGTAAAGGGTTGTCGGGTTTCATATCGGATTACTCCCTAGCTGTGAGCATTTTTCAGGCTTGCAACGAACTCTTTGCTGTCTTCCGTGGTCAGGCAGTGAGCGGTGACCGGACGGTTCTTGTCCGGCCGACTGGATCGCTCGTCCGGTGTCGGTCCTCAATATTGCTGAGGTCGAGGCCACCCCTGGTCGAGCGCGGCAGCATCCGTGCTGTTGCTTTAATATCACAGGTGGGTATTTGTGCAAACTGATTTGAGTCAATAAATCGAAAAAAAATCTAATTAACTGATTCGAGCGCTAAAATAGAAGTCGTTCGTACGAAGAGTAGGGGTGGTTTGAGCGGTGATCATTCGGGAATGTTGCGCCAAAAGAACGCCATTTCTACGACCGATTTCGTTTAGTTGCTACTATCCCCATTCCGTTGCACAAGGAGATTCGGGAAATGGTTAAGCATTGGGCAAGTGGCTTGAGTGCTGGTTTGATTCTAGGTGTGAGTACCTGGATGGCCCCGGCCCAGGCGGAAGTCGATCTGGACGTGGTCAACGAGATTCGTCACGAGGGTCTGCATCACTCTCAGGTGATGGATACCCTGGACTATCTCACCGATGTCATCGGGCCGCGCCTGACCGGTTCGCCGGGCATGAACAAGGCCAATGAATGGACGCGGGAGCAGCTCGAGTCCTGGGGACTGGAAAATGCCCGCTTGCATGGTTTTGACTTCGGGCAGGGGTGGTCCTTTGATCACAGCCACGCCTGGTTGGCATCTCCCCGCAAGGCCCCTCTGATCATCTATCCTCGTGCCTGGACGCCCGGCACCGACGGCCCGGTGCAGGGCCCTGCGAAGCGGGTCAAGCTCGAGGATGAATCTGATCTCGAAAAGTACGCGGGCAAGCTGGAAGGCAAGATCCTGTTGCTGGACGAGCCCCGAGAGATCGAGAAGCAGGAGCGCTCACCTTTCCACCGCCATGATGATGACTCCCTGGAGAACATGGAGCGTTTTCCGATTCCGGGCGAGGCCGGGCCGGACTGGCGTCAGCGGCGGGTGCAGATGCACCACTTCCGTGAAAAGCGCAATGCCTTCCTCGCCGAAGAGGGCGTGTTGGCGACTGTCCATATCAGCTCACGGGATTACGGCATTGTGCGCACGGGCGCCGGTGCGGCCCATGATGCCGATGCCGAGGCGGGTGTCCCCGCCGTGCAGATGGCCAGCGAACACTACAATCTGCTGGCGCGCTTGCTGCAGCGGGACAAGGCAGTGGAAATCGGTCTCGATGTGAAGGCCCGTTTCCATGATGACGATCTTCAGGCCTACAACACCCTGGCCGAGATTCCGGGTCGGGGGCGCAATCCCGAGATTGTCATGGCCGGTGCCCATCTGGATTCCTGGCATCCGGGCACGGGTGCCACCGATAATGCCGCGGGCGTGGCGGTGGTGATGGAGGCCGTGCGCATTCTGCAGGCCATCGGCGTTCAGCCCCGGCGGACCATTCGCGTCGGCCTCTGGTCCGGTGAAGAGCAGGGTCTGCTGGGTTCGCGAGCCTATGTGGATGATTACATCGCCACTCGCCCCGAGCACGAGGACGAAGAGCAACTGGCCCTACCGGCCCGCCTGCGTGATGCGACCTGGCCCATCGAGCCCCTGCGCGGGCATGACCGGCATGTGGCCTATTTCAACTTCGACAATGGCAGTGGCCGAATTCGAGGCATCCACGCTCAGGAGAATGTGGCGGCAATGCCGATCTTCGAGAATTGGCTGGAGCCCTTCCACGATCTGGGGGCGACCACCGTGAGCAGCCGCAATACCGGTTCCACCGACCACGTGGCCTTTGACGCGGTGGGTATTCCCGGTTTTCAGTTCATTCAGGATCGCCTGGATTATTTCGCCCACACCCACCATTCCCACTTGGACACCCGGGACCATGTGGAGCGGGATGACCTGATTCAGTCCGCGGTGGTGCTGGCGTCCTTCCTCTATCATGCCGCCATGCGGGACGAGTCTCTGCCTCGCAAGCCCATGCCGCGGGAGCCGGAAGACTGAGATCTGCCGGCTAGTAGTGTGGCGGCGGCTCATGCCCCTGGGGGGATGAGCCGCCGCTTTGTTCTTGCAGGGTCTGCACCCGGTCAGACAGATGCTGGCAGCGGGCCTTGAGGGCTTCCAGTTCCCGTTGTTGGGCGTAGACCGTGTCACTCAGGGCGGTCAATGCCGCTTCCTGGTGGGCCAGTTTTTCTTCCAGATGGGTCAGACGGGATTCCATGGGCATTGCTCCGCTGCTTGGGACCGGCGGGTATCGTTGGCACGGCTTCGGTATCATGCCCGTTCGAGGCGGGGAATCAAGGCCGGGAGTGGCCGATGAGAGGCGATTGCATGGTTTCGCGGCAGACACAGGACGGGGACAAGGGGACGGGGCTCGAGGTTTGCCGGGATGCTGAGCTGTCAGCCCTGAATACCCTGGCGGTGCCGGTACGTGCCACTCGCCTGCTGCGTGTCAGCGACCCCAGGCTGTTCGAAGCACAGCCACCGCGGGACGGCGATCTGGTCCTGGGGGGAGGCAGTAATGTGCTGTTCAGGGCGGATTTCCCGGGCAGTATCTGGCTGATGGTCAATCGCGGCATCGAGGGGGTATCCCGTGAAGAGAACGGTGACCTGATCCGTGTGGCCGCCGGTGAGAACTGGGATGCCTTTGTGCGCTGGTCCCTGGAGCAGGGCTATCATGGCCTGGAAAACCTGATTCTGATTCCCGGTTCCGTGGGCGCGGCGCCCATCCAGAACATCGGCGCCTACGGGGTGGAAGTGGAACGGTTCATCCGCAGCGTCACGGTCTGGGACCGGCGGGCCCGGCAATTCCGTGAATTTTCCCACCCGGAATGCGCTTTCGATTATCGCGATTCCCGTTTCAAGCGGGAACGGGATGCCTTCGTTGTCACCCACGTGAATTTCCACCTGCCGTGCAGCGGTGAGCCGGCACTGGAATATGCCGGTGTGCGTGAAGAACTGGCTGCCATGGGCATCGACCGTCCCGAGCCGCGAGCGGTGGCCCGGGCGGTGGAGGCCATCCGCCGCCGCAAATTGCCCGACCCCGCCCGGCTGAGCAATGCGGGCAGTTTCTTCAAGAATCCGGTGGTCAGTGCGGCCAGGGCGGCAGCCCTGCAGGCGGACCATGCCGCTCTGCCGGTGTTTCCGCTCCCGGATGGCGGCTGCAAGCTGTCCGCTGCCTGGTTGCTGGAGCAATGCGGCCTGAAGGGCTGGCGGCGGGGCGCCGCGGGCTTTGCCGAACAACATGCCCTGGTTCTGGTCAACCATGGTGGCGCCACTGGTGCCGAGCTGTGGGCGGCCGCCCAGGAAGCCATGGCCCGTGTGGAGGCCGAATTCGGCCTGCGCCTGGAGCCCGAGCCCCGCATTGTCTGACCCCCCCAGATGGGGGGCAGCCAGCGCCGACTGCTACGAATACACTACAATGACCAGGCAAATTCTTACGAGCAGGAGAGAGACATGCGTAATATCTTGATTGCCATTGCCGCGCTGCTGGCGCTGGCCTGTTCCCAGGCCCAGGCAGACACGCCCAATATCGAACCCGGCATGTGGGAACACACCAATGTGACCACTTTCGAGGGGGGGCCCATGGGTGAGCAGGAAGAAACCAGCACCGAACAGGAGTGCATCACCCAGGAAGAGATCGATGATCGGGATTTCTTCGCCGAGCTGGATGGCGTGGAGGAGTGCACCATCACCGACCAGAACGTGTCTTCCTCGGGCATGAGCTATTCCATGTCCTGTGAGCACGAGTCCGGCATGTCCGTGGAAATGGATGCCAACATGAGCTTCCACGGCACCACCATGAGCGGTGAGATGCACGGCAAGCTGGTTACCCCCATGGGCGAGATGAGCATGAAGGTCATCAGCGAGGGCGAGCGTATAGGCGACTGCTGATATTCGCGCTGTCCTCAGCCAAACCCCGTCAGCTCCGGCTGGCGGGGTTTTTGTTTTTCTGACGTTCCGGAAAGCGCAGGGACAGCAGGGAGCGGTCGGCTCAGTCCTCCCATCCGGCTTGCCCCGAATTGGCTTGGTGAAGACTGTGTGCGAACGCTTCCAGACCATGGAAAGCAGCCAGGCCGCTTGCAATTGAATGGGCTCAGGCAAAGCGTGTCGCAGAGCCGTGCCTAATGGGCTATCTTTGAGGCTTTGTGTCGCAAGGAAGGGGGGTTCCCATGCTGCGTGCCTTGATCGTGTTGCCGATGTTGTGGGCCGGGTCCGTGATCGCCGCCGAGGCGGTGGTGGATCCCGCCGAGATGGAGTTCCTGCGCGCGGAGCAGGCGCAAGCGCTGGATTGCCCCTTCCGGGATCGAATCGACTTCGATCACGGTGACATCGAATGCGGTCTGGTGGAGGTGCCGGAAAACCGCGAGGTCAGCGGCAGTCGCAGTATTGAGCTTCATTATGTGCGGATTGCGGCCCAGCCGCCGGAAGGCAAGGAAGATGAGGTCCGAGAGGATCCGGCCATCTATCTCACCGGCGGGCCCGGGGTGACGGTGGAAGGTTATGTGGACCGCCTTCGGAACCATGGCATCCTCGAACGCCGGGATCTCTACATCCTGGAGCAACGGGGTATCGGTCATTCCGGGGATTTCTGCCCGTTCTTCACCGACCGCATGCCGGGCGAGCGGGCCCGTGACAGCTTCCGCGGTGCCCAGGAAGCCTTCATGGACAGTGCCCGCCGCTGCTTCGAGAAGGCCAGCGCCCGCGGGGTGGACCTTCGCGGCTACAACACCTTTGAGAATGCCCGTGATGTGCGTGCACTGCGCATGGCCCTGGGTTATGAACAATGGAATGTCTGGGGTATTTCCTACGGTTCGGTGCTGGGTCAGGCCCTGATCAAGGAGGACCCTGACGGCATTGCAGCCATGGTGCTGGATGCCATCGTGCCGCTGGATCTGGATAATATGATGCGCATTTCCCACTGGTATGCCCGTGACCTGGAAATGCTGCATGCGGCCTGTGCCGACCAGCGGCGCTGTGCCCGTGCCCATGCCGATCTGGAAGAGCGTTATCTCGATGCCATCGATGCCATGCGGGAAAACCCCGTCGAGGTATCCGTGCCGGAGAGCGTGCGTCATCCCGAGGGCAAGGCCTGGATGTTTCAGGACCTGATCGCCGGGCTGCCCTTCAGCCTGCTTTATGAACAGGCCTATCACCCGGCCATTCCCGCCATCATGGATCGCCTGGCCCGTGCGGTTGAGGATCGGGACGAGGATTTCTTCCGGGCCTTGGCACTGGCCGACACCAGTGGCGGCATGGGCTCAAGCATGGGCATGGGCCTGGCGGTGCGCTGTCTGGATCACTACATCGACGAACAGGCCCGGCTCTATCCCGGTGACCTGGAACGCTATCCCACCCTGGCCCAGGCCTTCGGTCACCCCGAGGTGGTGGCGATGGGGCCTCAGATCTGTCGCGAGGTCGGGCTGACACCGCGGCCACGGGAGCAATACGAACAGCCGCGCACGGATATCCCCATTGTGGTCGCCAATGGGGCCTGGGACCCCATCACCCCGCCGCCGCTGGCCCGCTACATCATGGATGGTCTGGAGAATGGTCGCTATGTGGAATTCCCCCATGCCGGTCACGGGCCCACCCGCTCGGTGGATTGTGCCGGGGATTTCATGAACGATTTCTTTGATGACCCCTCCGCGCCCCTGGACGAGGAATGCGTGGAGTCCGGTGAGGAGGCCGCCGAGTATCTGGGACGGGTCTTTCAGACCCGGGCACCGATCAAGGGCATCTTGCTGATGGAAACCGAGCCCGAGGCCATGGGGCGGCATGGGCTTTGGGCCGGGCTGTCCCTGCTGCTGGCCGGGGGCGGTTTTCTCGCCCTGACGGTGGGCTTTGTCGGTGGCCGCATCAATCGTGCGCCCATACCCCGGACCAGCGGTGCCCGTCTGCTGATCTTCCTGGCGGCGACGGCCATCATTGCCTGGCTGGTGGGTATGGGGATTGTGGCCTGGCGGACCAGTGAGCTGACCGAGGCCCTGTTCCTGGCCGGCTTTCTGCCCTGGGCCGGCTGGATTGCCTGGTTGGCGCCTCTGTCGCTGGTCCTGGCCGTGGCCGGCCTGGTGCAGATGGTCCGCAACCATCACCGCCACAGCCGTGCCGGCATGACCGGCCTCAGCCTGACTGCCCTGGGGGTCATCGGCCTGGCCAGCTTCGGCCTCGCCTGGGATCTGTGGCCCTGGTAGAGGGACTAGCTACTGGTGGAGACGTCGAGGGCGTCGAGGACGGCCGGGTCGGGGAAGCCATCGGCGACCAGGCCCTGTTCGCTCTGGAAGCTGCGAATGGCACGCCGGGTGGCGGGGCCGAGGATGCCGTCCACGGGGCCGGGGTCATGGCCCTCCTCACGCAGGCGGGCCTGGAGATCCTGGACCTGGTCCCGGCTCAGGCGCGGGACGTCCTCGGGCGGTGGATTGTGCAGGCCGCTGGCGCCGGCAATCCGGTCGGCGAGTATGCCGACGGAGAGGGCGTAATACTCGGAACGGTTCCAGCGCATGATGACATTGAAATTGTCATAGACCAGAAAGGCGGGACCGCGGTGGCCCGCCGGCAGTAGCAGCGCGGCTTCGATGTCCACCGGGGGCAGGGGTGCGCCATCACCTCGCCGCACCCCAAGACGAGACCATTCAGCCAGGGACTTGCGTCGGTCGCCGCCGGCCAACTGGAAGTCGAAATCCTCCGGCAAGCTTACTTCCCGGCCCCAGCGGTAGCCGGTCTCCCAGCCGATATGGCTGAGGAAATTGGCAGCCGATGCCATGGCGTCGGGAATGCTGCCCCACAGGTCCCGACGGCCGCTGCCATCGTGGTCAACCGCGTAGCGAAGGAAGACCGAGGGCATGAACTGGACATGCCCCATGGCGCCGGCCCAGGAGCCCTCCATGCGCTCGAGGTCGATGGCGCCTTCGTCGAGGATTCGCAGGGCGGCGAGTAGCTCGCCGGTGAAATAATCGCTGCGCCGCAGATCGCAGGCCAGGGTGGCGAGGGAATCAATCACCGGCATGCGGCCGAAGAAGCTGCCGTAGTTGGTCTCCAGCCCCCAGAAGGCCACCAGGTATTGGGCCGGGACGCCATACTGCCGGGCCACGCTCTGCAACAGTTCACCGTGCTCCTCCAGCAATTGCCGGCCCTGACGGATCCGTTGCTCGTTGACACGGCGATTGAGGTAGTCATGAAAGGGCGTCGTGAACTCGGGCTGGCGACGATCCAGCTCGATCACCCGGTCGATATGCCGGGCCGGGCGCAGTTTCTGGTCGACAATGCGGGTGGAGATTCCTTCGGCCTGGGCCTGGTGGGCGATACGATCGATGCAGGCGGCAAAGTCAGCCTGCTCCACCTCGGCCTGGGCGCCCTGGGGGGCGGCCAGATATAGGCCCATCGCAATCAGGCCCGCGTTCAACATCCTGTTCATCACTGCTTGGTCTTACTCCTGCCGGGTGGGTGATGGCACTGTAGACGCCCAAAAGGCAACAACCGTTCAATTCCGAGCATATCTTGATTCGGAGGGGCTTTATACTGGTAGCGATATTGGTTCGCAACTGGTTAGGGGGTTATTCAGCGAATGGGGTTTGTCATTGTATATCGCTGGGAGATACGCCCCGGCAAGGAAAGTCAGTTTCGTCAGAGCTGGGAAGCGCTCAGTCAGCAGTACTGCCAGCTCTATGGCGCCGAGGCGGCGCGTCTGCACCGGGGCGAGGAACAGGTCTGGATGGCCTGGACCGCCTGGCCGAGTCGGGAGCAGTACTTTCTGGCCATGGAGCGGGGCGTGCCGGATCCCGAAATCGTTGAGGCCATGGATGCCGCGGTCAGCCGGCGCCTGGAACCGGAGTTTCTGGTGCTGGAGGCCACCGTGGAATGAACCCCTGGGGCCTGAACCCGTCAGACAGCGGAGTGATATTGGAAGCCAAAGGAACCGGAATGAAGAGACTTGTCACAGCTTTCCTCACCCTTTCCCTGTTGTTGATGCTGGCCGGCCCCCTGGCGGCCAAGCAGCCACTGGATCATTCAGTCTATACCGAATGGCAGCGTATTCAGGAGCAGGCCATCAGCCGCGACGGACGCTGGGTGGTCTGGTCCATGGCTCCGGAGGAATCCGATGCCACGCTGGTGCTGCGCGCCGTGGATGGCGATGCCCGCCATGAAGTGCCGCGGGGGGATTCCCCGCGTTTCTCCCATGACAGCCGTTTTCTGGCACTGAACATTCAGCCCGAGCGCGAGGCAATCCGCGAAGCCCGCCTGGAGGAGGTGCCTGCCGAGCAGCGCCCTCAGCCCGGCCTGGGCCTGCTGGACCTTGAAACGGATGAACTGACGGAGATCGACCGAGTCGCCGAGTTTGGCTTCCCGGCCGAGTCCGGAGATTGGCTGGCCTGGCTTCATGCCCCGCCGGCCCCGGATGAAGACGAGGACAGTGCCGACAACGACAACGACAACGACAACGATAACGATAACGACAAGGAACGGGACGATGGCCGTGATCCGGGCACCGAACTGGTGCTGAAGCGCCTTGCCGATGGTGAGCGGCGAACATTTGATCATGTGAGCGAGTTCGCTTTCTCCGCCGATGGCCGTTATCTGGCCATGGCGGTGACCACTCCGGACGGCGAGGATGACGGCCTGAAGCTTTTTGATACCCGCGGCGAGGAATCCCGTAGGCTGCGCTCGGGCGAAGGGGAATACCGCGCCCTGACTTTCAGTGACGATGCCGATCGCCTGGCATTCCTGTTTCGTGATCAGCGCGAGGACGATGAGCGCCCCGATGCCGCCTTTGCCCTCTATCACTGGGCGGCCGGTGAAGACGACGCCTCGCGAATCGTCGATGAGGAATCTCGCTTTCTTGCCGACGACTGGCATGTGAGCAAGCATCGGGCGCCTCATTTCTCCGAATCCGGCGAGCGGCTTTTCTTCGGCACCGCGCCGGCGCCGGTGGAAATGCCGGACGACGATGATGTGCTGGAGGAGGAGAAAGTCACCGTCGATGTCTGGCACTGGCAGGACGATCTGCTCCAGCCCATGCAACTGGAACAACTGGAGGAGGAGCGCAAGCGTACCTATTTGGCGGTGGCCCATCTGAATGATGACGGCCGCCTGGTGCAGCTTGGCCGGGAGCAGATCCCGGAGGTGGAAATGGCCATGGAAGGTGATGCCCCGGTCTTTCTGGGCGTTTCCAACCTGCCCTACCGCAAGGAGATTTCCTGGGACTGGCCCCGTTATTTCGACGGCTGGCTGATTGATGTCGAGACCGGCAAGGCCGAGCTGATTCTCAAGACCGTCCAGGCTCGCCCGGAAATCTCGCCGGCGGCCGGCTATGTCAATTGGTGGGACCGGGAGCAGCAGAGCTGGTTTGCCATGGATCTGGAGAGTCGAGATGTCGTCGACCTTGGGGCGGAAATCGACCATCCCCTGGGCGATCACACCAATGACCGCCCCTTCGCCGATAATCCCCAGGGCCGGGCCGGATGGCTGGCCGATGACGCCGGCTTCATTCTTTATGACCGCCATGATCTGTGGCTGGTGGACCCGGCCAACGGCAATGCCCGCAGTCTGAGTCATGAAAAAGGCCGGGAGCGGGGATGGCGCTATCGTTTCGTGGACCTGGACCCGGATGAGGCGGCCATTGATCCGGACGCCCCGCTGTTGCTGACTGCCTTTGATGAGGCGAGTCGGGACCATGGCTTTCATCATGCCTTCGTGGATGCGGACAAGGCGCCGGTGGAGCGGCTGATGACCGCCCATCGTTATGGCCGCCCGGTGCGGGCGGAGGACGGCGAGGCACTGCTCTTTACCCGCGAGAACTTCCAGGAGTTTCCGGACCTGCGGGTGGCCATGGATGCCAGCTTCGCCGATACCCGTCGCCTCAGCGAGGTCAATCCCCAGCAGGCGGATTATCGCTGGGGCCAGGTGGAGCTGGTCCATTGGGACAGCAAGACCGGCAAGCCCCATGACGGTCTGCTGTTCAAGCCCGAGGATTTCGATCCCGAGCGGGAATACCCCATGATCGTGTATTTCTACGAGCGGGCTTCCGAGGGCTTGCATTCCCATCGCCCGCCCCAGGCCCATCGTTCGGTGATCATACCCACTTTCTATACCAGCAATGACTACATCGTCTTCGTGCCGGATGTCTGGTACCGGGAAGGTTATCCGGGGGATTCGGCCATGGAGTCGATCATGCCCAAGACCCGGGCACTGGCTGAAGAGGACTGGGTGGATGCCGACCGTGTCGGTATCCAGGGACATAGCTGGGCCGGTTACAAGATTTCCTACATGGTGACCCAGACGGATTTCTTCCGGGCCGCTGCCGGGGGCGCACCGGTCTCCAACATGGTCAGTGCCTATGGTGGCATCCGCTGGCGCACCGGCATGAGCCGCATGTTCCAGTATGAGCGAACCCAGAGCCGCCTGGGCAAGACCCTGTGGGAGGACAAGTCCCTTTATCTGCACAACTCGCCCATCTTCATGGCCGACCAGATCAATACCCCCCTGCTGATGATGCACAACGATCAGGACGGGGCGGTGCCCTGGGAGCAGGGGATTGAGTTATTCGTCGCCCTGCGCCGTCTCAGTCGTCCTGCCTGGCTGATCAACTACAACGATGAGCCCCATTGGCCCACCACCTTCGCCAACCGGGAGGACTGGCAGATCCGTCTGCAGCAGTTCTTTGACCATTACCTCAAGGACGAGCCGGCGCCACGCTGGCTGGAGTCGGGCATTCCGGCCCTGGAGAAGGGCGCTACACTGGGTCATGAATCCGACTGACTGCTTGAACTGAAAGAGGTGACGCATGAAGAAACTGCTACTGACAGCACTCACCGCCGGCGGCTTGCTGTTTGCCTCCGCGCTTGTTGCTCATGATCACGACAAGGACAAGGACAAGGGCGAGAAAGCGAAGGCGGAGCGGGCGGTTGCCGAGATGCGGGATAATGACGGCGAGGTGATTGGCAAGGCGGTGATCCGGCAAGGCCCGAAAGGCGTGGTCATCCGGCTGCACCTGAATGGCCTGCCGGAAGGATGGAAAGCCATCCATATCCATGAGAAGGGTACCTGCGAGGATCACCACGACGGGTTCGTGGCCTCTGGCGGGCATCTGGACCCGGATGGTCGGGAACATGGCCTGATGAACCCGGAAGGGCCTGAGCGGGGCGATCTGCCCAATATCTGGACCCATGGTGATGGCAGCACAAAGGCGGAGATCTATGCGCCGGGTGTTGACCTGCACGGTGAGAAAGCCGGACTGCTTTACGGTGACGGTACGGCCCTGGTGATTCACGAGGGCGCGGACGATCACTACTCCCAGCCCATTGGCGGTGCCGGTGCCCGCATTGCCTGCGGGGTGGTGAACGCTTACTGAGGTGTCGAGACGCTGTCTGGCGGAGCGGCCGCGGCCACCTGGTTGCGGCCGTTCTGCTTGGCACGATAGACGGCCTCGTCCGCCCGCCGAAAGACCGACTGGGCACTCTCTCCCGGACTGAAGGCGGCCACGCCGAAAGAGGCGCTCAAGCCGTACTTGACCCCGTCATGCTCGAAACCGTGGTTGCGGATCTTCTCGCGCAGGCGATCCGCCAGCGCCACGGCTGCCTCCAGTTCGGTTTCCGGCAGCAGCAGCACGAACTCCTCGCCACCAAAGCGTGCGACAAAATCGGTTTCCCGCAATACCTGACGAAGGACCTCGGCCACCTGGGACAGGGCATCATCCCCGCCGGCATGACCAAGCTGGTCATTGACCAGCTTGAAGTCATCAAGATCACAGACCGCCAGTACCAGGGGACGATCGTGGCGGCGGTGCCGTTCGAATTCGTAGCGAAGCCGTGCCTCGTAGCCGCGTCGATTGGGCAACTTGGTCAGCGGATCAATTGTGGACCGCTTCTCCGCGCGCTGCAGTTGTTCCCGCAGACGGTCGGCTTCGCTCTCCATTTCCTTGAGCCGGCTTGCCATGGCCTCCAGCCGTTTCTCCGCCGCCGTCTGTTCTCGCTGGTCGAGTCGACGGCGGCTTGAAAGGTGCCTGTCGAGACTGTTGAGGCGTTGGTTGATGGCCTTGCCGATGCTGCCCAGGTCCCGGCTTTGGCGAACCGTTTCCTGGATGCCCCGAAGATCCCTTGCGACTGCCTCGTCCAGCTTTCGTCCGTCCGTGGCCTGCCTGGCCCGGGACCGGCGTTCCTCACCCACATGTTTCTCCAGTTCCGAAAGACGGCTGAGGACCGTCTGCAGAAACTGGCGCAGGGCATCGCGTTCCCGATCAATCGCGGCCCGGTAGCGCTGGATCAGCTCGGACAGGGCTTCCATCCAGGCGAGGGCGCTTTTTTCCTCTGTCAGTGCCTCGTTGGCGTTTTCCAGCAGCGACCTGGCCTCGGCGACAAATGGCTCGGGCACACTGAGGGCGTGGATCAGTCGGCGGCCACCGTCGCCCAGTCGGAACCCGGACTCGCCCGCCTCCGGGGCATCGTCCGTCGGCTTGGATTTCAATGCCTGGTCTGAATCGCCGGTGCCGGGCTGGGCCTTCTCGACCACCGTCTGCGATTCGTTTTCATCCTTGTCCTCTGATGCCGGCGTCGAAACCGGTTCAGGACGTTCGCCGTCCAGGGCTGCCTCCAGCAGCCCTACCAGGTCCCGACAGACCTCCATCAGGGCCTTGCCACCACCCTGGTCGAGGCGCTGTTGAAGGTTATTCAGGCGTTCGTTATCCAGGCGGTCCCGCAGGCCGGTGAGCAGCAGGGAGAGTGCCGGCGGCCCCGGATCCCGGCTTTTGCCGGGCAGTTGGAACAGCCCGAGGCCTTTTCGCCCACGCCCTTCTTCCTGGTTGAAGCGCCTGGCAAGGTGACGCTCCAACACCCCGGCGCCGCGGGCAAGTTCGTGGCGATCGGCATCCGGCAGGCGCAGTGCCAGGGCGTCCAGTTCTTCGTCCTTGCCGGCTTCTTCGCGCAGGTGGATCAGAATCTGGAGGAGTAATCGGCGCAGGACGGACTCGGGACGGCTGGTGGCTTCCGGCACCCGGAGTTCCTGGCGGCTGCGGCGCCGCAGGTACTCTCCCATCTGATTCACCCGCCCGAACAGTTCGTCCATGGATGCCTGGGCGCGTGCCGCAGTGCGGATTGACTCGAGATGCTGGCTAAGTTCCGCATCGCCGCCCAGGCCCGCGACCGCCAATCGGGCGCTGGCCTGACGCATGCGCCGTTCCAGTGACTGCACTTCCCGGCCCTGGGCTTCAAGGCGTTCCAGGGCGTCGCGGTAGCGTGCTTCCCAGTACTTGTCCTGATCTGCCTGCTCGTTCATGGGCTGCCGATTATTGGATCACGGATTTCTGAAGATAGCACGAGAAGCGAACGGTATCCTTTCAAGGGCATGGCGTCCCGAAGGGTGTGGGGGCTAGGGCTGAATCTGGAATGGCGAAGCCCACACCGGCCGGTGTGGGCTTCGCCACTGTGATCGCTTAGAGGGTGTAGCGGGAAACATCCCCGTTGCCATTGATGGTCATGACCTGGCGGCCATCACGGGAGACGAATATGCGGCCATCGAAGTCGCCGAACAGGCGGTCGGTGAAACGGCGATAGCGCATGATGGGCCCGAACTCTCCGGCATCCAGGTCAAGCAGCACCGCACCACCGGTGCGTCCCTTCTGTTCCAGCACCAGCGAGGAACCGTGGTGATGATGCTCGTGCACGGTCAGGGGATTGCCGGCGAACAGCAGCCGTCCATCCCGCTGACTGAAGCCGGCGGCGCCACCCCGTCCGACGACGACTGCCGTGTCGCCATGGAGGATCAGGTTGTGGATGCCGCCCACATCGGCGTCGTCCAGGTTGCCGGCGAACAGCAAGCGGCCATCCTCAAGCTGGAAGGCATAGAGGTGCTCGGGGCCGGCAATGAAGACCCGTTCGCCCGAGAGCCGTGGTGCAGTCGCGTGCAAGCCGGTGGAGAGCATGCCGCGGCGACCGAACTCCGGTGAGCTCCAGTCCAGGCGGCCGTCGGCGCGAGTGAAGGCGGCGAGACCGCCATTGCCGTCGAACAGGTCACCGAAACCCGAGGCCAGAATGCGGTCCCCGGCAAGCTTGATGTGGGTGAATGTGGTGTCGCTGTTGTCGGTCCGCCAGATCTTGCGTCCGGAATCCAGTTCGTATTTGCTGATCCGGAAGGGGACCCGGGTCTGGATCAGGCGACTGCCCTCACGAATGCTGGTGGTGGCATGGTAGAGATGGCCATCCGCGACGATGGGGGCGGGTCGCTCCACCGGGCTGCGTTCAATCTCCACTTCCCAGAGTTTGCGGCCCGATTCCAGATCGAAGACTTCCAGTGGTGAGGCGTCCACGATCACTCGCTGCTCAGCGACCTGCATGCCGGCAACCCGGCTGCCGCTGTATTCGCTCATCCAGCGTACATCGCCGGATGGGCTCACCCGGGCGATATGGTGATTGCTGGCCACATTGACCGCCATCAGGTTGCTGCCGCCACCCATGATCAGGCGGTCACCATCCGGGAGCTCAATGACATCCCCCAGGCCCGCGCCACTGAACTCAGGGAGGTGCCAGCGCATTTGGCCGCTGCGGGCGTTGATGGCAAAGAGGCCATGGTAAGTTTTGAACAGGAAGTCCTCGCCATTGGGGTCGGCAATCACCAGTCGGCTGAAATACTCATGCTGGCGATGGAGCCGGTCTTCCCGGGTTTCCTCCTGATGGTCGGCACCCAGCAGGCGCCCCAGGGCCTGACCCGCCGCACGACCGGCGGCGCGGATGGCAATTCCGTATTTCTCCAGGCTGAAGGCGAGCTGGTCGTTGCGCCACAGTTCACGGCCACTGTCCAGGTCGATGGCCGTCACGATTTCATCATCGAGTCGATAGTCGAACAGCAGCATCACGCGAGCCTCATCGAGGATGGTCATGCGATAGCTGTCTGCCATGAACTCGCTCAGTGAAACACCGGCAATGCGGGAATGCCGCGCCAGTCGTTGCCAGAAATCGTCACCCAGGGTGGTGATGATCCGGCCGCTGTCACCGTCGATGATGCGAACGTCCCGGTCGTCGCCGATGACCACATAAGAGCCGTCGCTGCTCACTCCGGTGGCTGAGAGTTCGCTGACATCGGCAGCGTGACTCCAGTCGGGATCGATCTCAGATTTTACTGCACAGCCCTGAAGGATTGCCGCCAGAAAAACGCCGCCGGCAAGGCGGTAGAAGGATGGTTTCATGGGTCCCTTTCTCCGAATTGTCTGCCCCTTTGCCGGCACCCGGCCAGCTCCCCCCTGTCACCGGCCCCATCACCCTGTCCCTCAGGAGGGGCTGAGGAGGCGAGCGGCGGCGCAGGTCGCATGAATTTATTCCATTTTCCCGATCGCCGCCCCCCTCCAAACGGGGTACCCACCGCTGGATCATCACCTCCTTGAATGCCAGATGACGAAAAGCAGAGGCTGCCTCCGGCGCCGCTGCCCCCGTGGTTTGAGCCGCTCGTCCGGATGCCGTTGATACCGTCACCGGGTGAAGCGGACGCCCGATCCTGAGAGAATACCCCTGCCTTGTTGAGCGCCTAACATCGGGGGAGCCGTGGAGTCATTGCATCAGCGTTTGCAGACCTGTCTTGCCGAGCTCGAAGAGCGGCGGGATAGCTATCTGGGCTATCCGGTGGCCCGGGACTTTTCATTTTCAGAGTTGGCGGATTTTCTGGACGTGCCCCTCAATAATCTGGGCGACCCCTTCAGTGACAGTACCTGGCAGATGGCCACTCGGGAGCTGGAGCGAGAAGTCCTGGAGCTGGCGGCGGGATGGATGCGGGCCCCGACCGGAGAGTGGTGGGGCTATGTCTGCAATGGTGGCAGCGAAGGCAATCTCTATGGCCTGTATCTGGCCCGGGAGCTGTTTCCCGACGCGGTGGCGTATTTCTCCCAGGCGACCCATTACAGCGTCAGCAAGAATCTGCATCTGCTGAACATGCGTCATATCATGATCCGGGCCGATGAGCATGGCGAGATGGATTACGAAGACTTGCGCGAATCCATTCGCATCAACCGCGACAAGCCGGTGATCATCTTCGCCAATATCGGCACCACCATGACCGAGGCGCGGGATGACCTGACGCGCATCCGGGCCATTCTCGACGAGCTGGCCGTCAGCCAGCGCTATATCCATGCCGATGCCGCCTTCATTGGTCTGGCGGCCCCCTTTATCGAGCCCCGGCCGGCCTGTGATTTCGAGGATGGCGCGGACAGTATTTCCATCAGCGGTCACAAGTTCATCGGTTGCCCCATCCCCTGCGGCATTGTTCTGGCCCGCAAGCACTACGTTGATCGCATTGCCCGTTCCATTGCCTATATCGGCAGCCTGGATACCACCATCAGCGGCTCCCGCAATGGGCTTACACCCCTGTTACTCTGGTATCGGCTCAAGACTCTGGGCCGGGAGGGGATGAGGCAGCGGGTTGAGCAGGCCCTTGGGGTGGCCGATTGGACGGAACAGCATCTGCGCGAGGCGGGCATCCCGGTCTGGCGAAACGAGCAGGCCTTTACCCTGGTATTTCCCCGTCCGGCCGATACCATTGTTGAGCGCTTTCAGCTGGCGAGCGAGGGACAATGGAGCCATCTCATCTGTGTGCCCGGGGTGACGCGGGACATGATTCAGGCCCTGGTTTCGTCCATGAGAGAGGACGCCGAACAATGATTCAGCATTTGACCGTGATCGCCGATACCCGCACCGGCCTGATGGCCGATGTCAGCACTGCCCTGGCCGAGGCCGGGATCAATATCGCCAGCGTGGAGGCGGTGGAGGTGGCTGACAAGGCCTGTTTGCGCCTGGAGGTGGACCAGCTGGATGCGGCCCTGGATACCTTGAATCGCAAGGGGATGACGGTGGTGGCCGAGGATGTGGTCCTTTTGCGGGTCGCCGACCGGCCGGGGGCATTGGCAACGATCTCGCAACAATTGGCGGAGGCGGATATCGACATCCGTGCCATCACGATGGTCCATCGGGATGAATCCGAGAATATTGTGGCGCTCGCCTGCGAGAAGCCTGATCAGGCGCGGGAGTTGCTGGGACAGTGGTTGGTTTGACCGGGGCTCTGTGGCTGCTTCCCGGTGGCTCCCGCAGGGGCTGGGGACCCTTTTCCAGGAACGCCGTAGATACATCCCTGTAGGCTTTGGGGGCGACCGAAAGACTGCGCTTTCCTGCTCCGTCTTCCGGTCCAGCCCGCACATCCCTGTGCGGTCGTTCGGCAAGCTGCGATGGTCCACCGGACCATCGGTCTTGCCTCACCCCTGTCGCCCACAATCCTGGAAAAGGGTCCCCAGCCCCTGCTACGCCACCTACCGCCGTGCCGGTTGACGTGGCTCTTTGTGGGCACCATCAGATCTGGGATGGATATGACGAATTGGCTCAGGAACTGCAACTGACGGAGTCACCGGCCTCGAAGCCGCAAAACAGGAAATCGAAGTCGCCCAATCCATTGCATGGGAGAAGTACAGCATGAAGCAGCAGTCATTCCAGCCGCCGGAGCGGCTACTCATGGGCCCAGGGCCCTCGGATGTTTCCCGGCGGGTGCGTGAGGCCGCGGCGCGGCCCACCATTGGTCATCTGGACCCGGCCTTCATCGCCTTCATGGATGAGCTAAAGGGCCTGTTGCAGTGGGTCTTTCGTACCGAGAATGCCCTGACCCTGCCGGTTTCGGGACCGGGCACCGCCGGCATGGAGGCCTGCTTCGCCAATCTGCTGGAGCCGGGTGACAAGATCGTCGTCTGTCGCAATGGCGCCTTCGGTCAGCGCATGCTGGAGATGAGTGAGCGCATTGGGGCCGAGGTGGTCACCGTGGACCAGGAATGGGGCCGTGCCGTGGATGTGGCTCAGGTCGAGGCCGCTCTGAAGGCCAACCCGGATGCCCGGGTGCTTGCCTTTGTTCAGGCCGAGACCTCCACCGGTGCCCGCTCCGACGGCCAGGCCCTGGCCGCACTCGCCCGTGAGCATGATTGTCTCAGCATCATGGATTGCGTCACCGCCCTGGGCGGGATTCCCGTGGAAGTGGACGCCTGGGGCGTGGATGCGGCCTATGCCGGGACCCAGAAATGCCTGTCCTGCCCGCCGGGGCTGTCACCGGTCACCTTGAGTGAGCGGGCCGCCGAGCGTATCCGCGACCGGCAGGTGCCGGTGCAGAGCTGGTTCATGGATTTCAGTCTGGTGATGAACTACTGGGGCAGTGGCGGGCAACGGGCCTATCATCACACCGCCCCGGTCAATGCCCTATACAGCCTGCATGAATCGCTTCTGGTGCTGAAAGAAGAGGGCCTGTCCGCGTCCTGGGAGCGTCATCGGCGGATCCATGAGAAACTGGTCGCCGGTCTTGAAGCCCTGGGCCTGTCGCTGCTGGTGCCGGCCGATGAGCGCCTGCCGCAGCTTAATGCCGTGCGCATTCCCGAAGGCGTTGATGATGGCGCCGTGCGCGGAAAGCTCCTTGAGGATCATGGCATCGAAATCGGTGCCGGGCTGGGGCCCCTGGCCGGCAAGGTCTGGCGGATCGGTCTGATGGGCGAGACCTGCCGGGAAGATAAGATCGAGCGTTTGCTGACCGCCCTCGGGGCGATGAAACAGTCGGACTCATGGGAGTGACCCCGCATGTTTGAGGCTCTAAGCCGCCATTATTTCAGACTGGTTCTGGATAGCCCCTGGCTGGTCATCCTGATCGTGCTGGCCGTGTTTGCCGCTGCCGGCACTCAGGTCCACCGCTTCCATCTGGACGCCTCGGCCGAGTCGCTGATGATCGAGGGCGACGAGTCCATGTACTACTACCGGGAGATCCGGGCCCGCTACGGTTCCGATGATTTTCTCATCGTTACCTTCACCCCGGACGCGGAGTTGTTCAGTGATGAATCGCTGGGTCGCATTGCCGCCCTGCGGGATGAACTGGCTGAACTGGAAGCCGTGGACTCGGTGATGAGTCTGCTGGATGTCCCTCTGCTGGACAGCCCGCGGGTCAGCCTGGCCGAGCTCGAAGCCGGGCCGCGAACCCTGGAAGACGGCGGTGTGGACCGGGATCTGGCGCGGGAGGAGTTTCGCTCCAGCCCGATCTATCGTGATCTGATCATGAATCAGGACGCCGATACCACGGCGCTGTTGTTGACCATGACTCAGGACGAGGAATTGCGGAGCCTCCTGCAGCGCCGGGACGAGCTGCGTATCCAGCGTGCCCGTGACGGGCTTGATGGCGATGAGCGCGGGGAGCTTGAGTCTCTCAATGAACGACTCGGGCCGATGAGCACTGCGGCCCAGGCCGAGCTTGAAAAGACCATCGCCCAGGTGCGCGAGATTCTCGACCGCCACCGGGACGGGGCCCGGATTCATCTGGGTGGGGTGCCGATGATCGCGGTGGACATGATTGATTTTGTCCGCAACGACATTGCCACCTTTGGCCTGGGTGTGGCCCTGTTCATTCTGCTGTTGCTGGCCTTTACCTTCCAGCGTCTACGCTGGGTCCTGGTTCCCAGTGTGGTCTGCGGTGGCGTGGTTCTGATCATGGTCGGCTTTCTCGGTTTCATGAGCTGGCCGGTGACTGTGGTCTCCTCCAATTTCATTTCCCTGATTCTGATTCTTACCCTGTCCCTGATGGTGCATCTGATCGTGCGCCATCGGGAACTGTATATGGGCAGACCGGAGGCGGACGGCCGCTGGCTGATGGCGGAAACCATCCGCAGCAAGTTCATGCCGTCACTTTATACCGCCCTGACCACCGTGATCGCTTTTGGTGCCATGAGCTTTGCAGAGATCCGGCCGGTGATCGATTTCGGTCTGATGATGGCCTGTGCGGTGGCCTTTGCCTTCCTGCTGACCTTCACCCTCTTTCCCGCGGCTTTGGCGAAGCTGGCACCGGGCAAGGTGCCGGTCCTGCGCCGGGACGTGACCGCACGAATGAATCGCGGTATCGCCGGCCTGGTGCAAGGCCGGGAATGGCCGGTGATTGCGGTCTTTCTGCTGCTGGTGGTGGTTTCGGTGATCGGCATCAGCCGGATCACGGTTGAGAACCGTTTCATTGATTACTTCAAGACCGATACCGAGATCTATCAGGGCATGGCGCTGATCGATCAGGAACTGGGCGGGACCACCCCCCTGGACGTGGTCCTGGACCCCAGTGCCCGTTTCCTGGAAGACAATGGCGAAGCCCCCGGCGAGGCGGATGTTGAACGCCCCGAAACCGGCGAGGCGGTGAACGATGAGTGGGGCGATGACGATTGGGGCGATGACGATTGGGGCGATGATGAATGGGGAGGTGACTGGGATGATATGGACGCGGACGACGAGCCCGGTCCCATCGGTGGTTACTGGTTCAATGAATACCAGCTGGAAGTCGTGGAAGCCATCCATGACTATCTGGAAGAGCGACCGGAAACCGGTAAGGTCCTGTCGGTGGCCACGACCCTCAAGGTGGTCCGGCACCTGAATCAGGGGCGTCAGCTCAATGCCTTTGAATTGGGCATTTTGTTCGAGCGTCTGCCCGAGGACCTGGCCGAGATTCTATTGCACCCCTTCATGAGTGAGGATGGTCATCAGATCCGCTATGACATCCGAGTGATTGATTCCGATCCCAACCTGGAGCGGGATCGCCTGTTGAAGCAGATTGAGGGAGAACTCCAGGAGAAGTTCGAGCTGGGGCCGGAGCAGGTCAATCTCAGCGGTATGCTGGTGCTTTATAACAATGTCATGCAGAGCCTGCAGCGCTCCCAGTTCATTACCCTGTTGGTGGTCTTTTCCGCCATGATGCTGATGTTCGGCCTGCTGTTCCGGTCTCTGAGAATGGCGGTGATCGGGCCCCTGCCGACGCTGGTGGCCTCGCTCGGTGTCATGGGCCTAATGGGCTGGGTGGGCCTGCCCCTGGATATCATGACCATGACCATTGCCGCCATTACCATTGGCATCGGCATCCACGACACCATCCATTACACCCATCGTTTCCGCGATGAAATCCGGGGTGGTGCCGAGTATTACGGGGCGATGCTGGAAAGTCATGTGCAGGTGGGTCGGGCCATGGTATATACCACGGTAATCATTATCGCGGGCTTCTCCATTCTGGCCCTGTCAAACTTCATGCCTACGATCTATTTCGGCTTGCTGACCGGTGTGGCCATGGCCTTTGCCCTGGTGAGCAACCTGTTCCTGTTGCCGGCCCTGCTGTGCCGGCTCAAACCTTTTTCGGTGAATTCCCATGCGTGAGCAACAGGCAAGAACCATTCGGCTTTCCGAGTACCAGCCCCCGGCCTGGCAGGTAGAGTCAGTGTCCCTGCGATTTGAGCTGGACGCCGATGACACTCGGGTGCACAACCATATGCAACTGCGGCGTGTGGCAGAGGGTCCGCTGCGGCTGGACGGGGAGCAGCTGAAGCTGGAAAGCATTCATCTGGATGGGTGCAAGCTCAGTGCATCGGATTATGAACTGGATGATGAAGGGCTGACGCTGAACATCAACGGGGACCAGGCGGAAGTGACCGTGGTCAATCGTATTGAGCCCGCGAAGAATACCGCCCTTGAAGGGCTGTACCAATCCGCCGATTTTCTGCTCACCCAATGTGAGGCCGAGGGTTTTCGGCGGATCAGCTATTACCCCGACCGTCCCGATGTGATGGCCGAGTTCCGGGTCCGCCTGGAAGCGGACCGGGAGCGTTATCCGGTGCTGCTCTCCAACGGCAATCCCGTGGACAGCGGCGAACTGGAAGGCGGTCGTCATTTTGCGGAATGGCATGACCCCCATCCCAAGCCCAGTTATCTCTTCGCCCTGGTGGCGGGTGACCTTGGGCATATAGAGCGTGATTTCACCACCGCTGAAGGCCGCAAGGTGACGCTCAGGGTCTATGCCGAGCATCGCAATATGGACCAGTGCGATTTCGCCATGGAGTCGCTGGTCAATGCCATGCGCTGGGACGAGGAACGCTTCGGCCTGAGCTATGACCTGGATGTCTACAACATCGTCGCCACCGATGACTTCAATATGGGGGCGATGGAAAACAAGGGCCTGAACATCTTCAATTCCTGCTTCGTGCTGGCCCGGCCCGATACCGCCACCGATCAGGATTATCTGGGTATCGAATCGGTGATCGGTCACGAGTACTTCCATAACTGGACCGGTAATCGGGTGACCTGCCGTGACTGGTTCCAGCTCAGTCTCAAGGAAGGGTTGACCGTGTTTCGGGATCAGGAGTTTTCCGCTGACCGCAATTCGCGGGCGGTGAAGCGAATCGAGGACGTGAAGACCCTGCGGGCGGGACAGTTTCCGGAGGATGCCGGTCCCATGGCCCATCCGGTGAGACCGCCGGAGTATCAGGAAATCAACAATTTCTACACCGCCACGGTCTACATCAAGGGCGCGGAGGTGGTGCGCCTGTATCACAGTCTGCTGGGCGAGGAAGGGTTACAGAAGGGCATGCGTCTCTACTTCCAGCGCCATGACGGGCAGGCGGTAACCACCGAGGACTTCCTCGCCGCCATGGCCGATGCCAATGGACAGGATCTGTCATTGATGCAGCGCTGGTATGACCAGGCCGGTACCCCGGTGGTCAGCGTGGAGAGCCGGCATGAGCCGGAAAGCGCGCGTTTGCATCTGACCTTGCGCCAGTCCATTCCCGATACCCCGGGGCAAAAGGGCAAGCAGGCAACCCTGATTCCGGTGGCCCTCGGGCTGCTCGATAGCCAGGGCCGGGCGCTGCCACTCAAGCTTGAGGGTGAGGCGCAGGCACGGGGAGAGGAGACGGTGCTGATCCTGGATCAGGCCGAGAAGACCTTCGTCTTTGAATCCATTGCCGAAGCCCCGGTCCTTTCACTGCTTCGTGGCTTTTCCGCGCCGGTCAAACTCGAGCACCAGCAGAGCGATGAGGCGCTGTCGTTGCTCATGGCCCATGACCAGGATGCCTTCAACCGTTGGGAGGCGTCCCAGCGACTGTATTCCGGGGCCTTGATCGAGGCCCAGCAATCCATCGCCGATGGTGAACCAGCCCGGTTCCCGGAGAGTATTCAGGCCGCCGTGGCCGCCCTGCTGGCAGACGATGACGCGGACCCGGGCCTGAGGGTCGAGGCCCTGACCCTGCCGGCGGAAACTTGGCTGGCCGAGCAGGTAGCGGTGGTCAATCCGGTGGCCATTGCCGATGCCCGCCAGGCCCTGCGTCGGCAGTTGGCCGAGGCCTTCTCCAGTCAATGGCAGAGCCTTTACGAGTCACTGGCGGACAGCGGGCCCTACCAGGTCCGGCCCGCGGATATCCTTCGTCGCCGACTGCGCAATCTGGCCCTTTCCTATCTGGCAGTGCTGGATGACACGGCCATGCAGGAACTGGCACTGAATCAATATCGTCGCGCGGATAACATGACCGACCAGATGGCGGCCCTTCGGGCCATGGTGCTGGAAGGGCATCCGGCGGCGGAAACGGTACTGGCGGATTTCTACCAGCAGTGGCAGGCCCAGCCCCTGGTGGTGGACAAGTGGTTCTCCCTCCAGGCCCAGCGCAGTGACGGCGATCCCGTGGCGCGTGTCCGTGAATTGGCAGAACATCCGGCCTTCAAGCTGACCAATCCCAACAAGGTTCGGGCCCTTTACGGCGCTTTCGCCAATGGCAATCGGCGTGCCTTTCACGCCGCCGATGGCAGCGGCTATCGACTGATCGCGGATGTGGTTCTGAAGCTGGATCGTATCAACCCGGCCATTGCCGCCCGCCTGGTCAGCGTCTTCAATCCCTGGCGTCGCATGGAAGCGGTGCGCCGCGAGGCCATGCATGGAGAGCTCAGCCGCATCAAGCAGGCTGATCTCAGTCGCGATGTGGCCGAAATCGTTGGCCGAGCCCTGGCGGAGTCAGGTTGAGGGGGCAAAAAAAACCCGCCGACAGAGTCGGCGGGTCGGGGTAGTGGAAGGGGTTGCCGCCCGGCTTACCAGACGTAACTGATGCTGATGTAGTCGATGTCCTGATCAACACCGCCATCATCGACCTTGGTGCGGGTCCACTCCAGTTGCCAACTGGTGAAGATGACTGCCGCGCCAAAGGCGAAGTCGGTGCTGGAGGCACTGCCCATGCCGTCGAAGTCGAAGTCGGAACGGACCATGCCCAGCTTGCCCTTGACCTTGATGCCCGGCGTCGGGGTGTTGGCGGTGACGAAGGCGCCCAGCTGGTTACCGCTGTAGTCGAGGCTGCCGCCATTGAAGTCGAAGCTGCCATCGCTGATGGTCTGGGTGAAGGTGCCTTCCACGCCAAAGGGGGTGGCGGGGATGTTCACTCCCACCAGAGCGCTGACCGCTGCGGCGCCATCGGAGTCGTCCTCCATGGTGAGCACACCGGCACCCACGCCGATGTCGATCAGGGGCAGGGCCTTGGCGGCCGGGGCGGCGGCAACGCTGCCGGCCAATACCAGGCCGGCGATGATGTGCTTGTTCATGGTCTTGGTCCTCGTGATGAATTAAGACGGCTCGTTCCCGCGCAGGATAGCCTTACCGGCGGCGGATTTCCACGGGTCGGCGCCGGCATGGTTATACTGTGCCAGAACTTTCCCTGTGGATATCCATCGAGGTGGACATGACGGAGATTGGTACTCCAGGCTCGGCCGGGGCACGGCGGGTCATGCTGCTCGGCAGCGGTGAGCTGGGCAAGGAAGTGGTGATTGCCTTGCAGCGACTGGGTTGTGAGGTGATTGCCGTGGATCGCTATGCGGACGCACCGGCCATGCAGGTGGCGCATCGCCATCATGTCATCGATATGCTGGATGCAGATGCCTTGAGTGGTCTGGTGCAGAAGGAACTGCCCCATCTGGTGGTGCCGGAGGTCGAAGCAATTGCCACCGAGGCCCTGGTGGAGCTGGAGAGCCAGGGTTTCAATGTGGTGCCAACCGCGCGGGCCACCCAATTGACCATGAACCGTGAAGGCATCCGTCGGCTGGCGGCCGAGGAGCTGGGGCTTCCTACCTCCCCCTATCGTTTTGCCGACAGTGAAGACAGTTATCGCGAGGCCGTCATGGCCGTGGGCCTGCCCTGTGTGGTCAAGCCGATCATGTCGTCGTCCGGCAAGGGACAGAGTCTGGTGCGGCGAGAATCGGATATTCAGTCTGCCTGGGAGTATGCCCAGTCGGGTGGCCGAGCCGGTGCCGGAAGAGTGATCGTGGAAGGCTTTGTGGATTTCGATTATGAAATCACTCTGCTGACCGTTCGTCACCGGGATGGCACCCGCTTTTGTGCGCCCATTGGTCATCGCCAGGAGGATGGGGATTATCGCGAGTCCTGGCAGCCCCAGGCCATGTCCGAGGCCGCCCTGGCCCGGTCACAAGAGATTGCCGAAGCGGTGACCGCCGCTCTGGGTGGCTACGGCGTATTTGGTGTTGAACTGTTCGTCAAGGGTGATCAGGTCTGGTTCAGTGAAGTCTCTCCACGCCCCCATGACACCGGGTTGGTGACCCTGATCTCCCAGGATCTGTCCGAATTCGAGCTTCATGCCCGAGCCATCCTCGGTCTGCCCATTCCGGCGATTCGTCAGCGCGGGCCATCCGCGTCGGCCGCCCTGGTGGTGCGCGGCGAGTCCAATCGGGTCAGCTTTTCGGGCCTGGACCGGGCCCTGGCGGAGCCGGACACCGATCTCCGCCTGTTCGGCAAACCGGAAGTCCGGGGGGCGCGCCGCATGGGTGTGACCCTGGCCCTGGGGGAAAACGTGGAAGAGGCCGTTGCGCGTGCCGACCGGGCCCGCAAGGCCATTCGGGTGGACCTGGGGGGCTAGGGTCGGTCAGCGTTCCCGCCAGCGGCCGCCGGCCTGCTAAGCTCAAGGGGAATGGCACCGAAGGGTGTCAATGATCATTCAGGGGAGAAAAGGCATGGCGCAGAAACTGCCCAGACAGCATTTTGCCGCCGGGCAGGAGATCTTTGCCCAGGGGGACCGGGGAGACCGGGCCTATTTCATCGATCGGGGGGCAGTGGAGATTTCCACCGACAAGGCCGGGCGCAAGGTGGTCCTCGCCCGGCTTGGCAGCGGCGAATTGTTCGGCGAGCTGGCACTGATCAATCAGCAGACCCGTTCCGCGACGGCCGTGGCGGTGGAAGACACCGAGGTGGTCAGCATCAATGCCGAGCAGCTGGATGCGGCCATCAAGACCGCCAACCCTCTCCTGCGCAAGCTCCTTCAGGTCAATCTGGGCCGCTTTCAGTGGACCCAGCAGTTCATGCTGCAGCACGCCGATACCGTTGATGCCCGCCAGCCGCTGGAACAGAAGGCCCGCCGTGACCTGGCCACGGAGAAGGAAATTCAGCAGGCCATCGAGGAACAGCAGTTCGAGTTGCACTACCAGCCGATCATTTCCATGCGGGGCGGCCAGACCATCGGTTTCGAGGCCTTGTTGCGCTGGCGCCATCCTCGCCGGGGGCTGGTCTATCCGACCGAGTTCATTCCCCTCGCCGAGCGCACCGGGCAGATCGTGGCCATTGGCCGCTGGGTATTGGGTGAAGCCCTCAATGCCCTAAAGGCCTTTCAGATGCTGGTGGGCCGGGGATCCGGGCCGAGACCGCCGTTGACGGCCCTGGCCGAGGCTGCGCCTGAACCCGCGCCTCGCTCCCGGACGCCGCTGTTCATGAGCATCAACATCTCTGCTCGGCAGTTGTTCGAGTTGCAGGAGATCGACGCCATCGGTGATGCGGTGATGGCCTCAGGGGTGGATCCCAAGCAGGTCAAGCTGGAGATCACTGAGAGTCTGCTGGTGGACGACCCGGTCCATGCCCAGGCGGCCATCCAGCTGCTGCGGGAGTACGGCATGCGCATTGCCCTGGATGATTTCGGCACCGGCTATTCCAGCCTCAGCTATCTCCATCAGTTCCCCATGGACACCCTCAAGATCGACCAGCGTTTTGTCTCCACCATGGGCCGTGATCCCAAGAGCTATCGCATCGTTCGTGCCATTGTCGGACTGGCCGAGGAGCTGGGCATGGAGACCATCGCCGAGGGTATTGAGCGCAATAACCAGCTTGCCGCCCTGCGGGAAATCGGCTGTGATGCCGGGCAGGGCTATCTCATGTCCCGCCCCGCTTCCTTCCGCGAGGCCCGCCGCCTGCTCCAACAGAAACAGGTTCGGTGGTGATGGGAACCTCTGATTGCCCCATTCCCGCCCACAGTTGGCCCTGAGAACGCCTGCTTCTGCGTGGCATTGCTTGCCCGTAGCGCTGCTACTGTGCTGCGCAATGCGCCTTGAATCAGACGCTCTCAGGGCCAACTGAGCGCGGGAATGGGGCAATCAGAGGTTCCTGGGGTTCCATGGGATTGCCCGGTGTTGGCTAACTGCCTAGGTGGGTGTCGTAGTGGGGGTCCTGTTTGAGCAGGGCTTCGATGTCGCCGGCGGTCTGGGGTTTGGCGAGAAGGAAGCCCTGGACGTAGTCGCACTCGAAGCGATCCAGGCTCTGCATTTCCTCGTCGTTTTCCACCCCTTCGGCAATGATGTTGAGGTCCAGGTCCCGGGCCAGGCCGGAGATGGCGCGGACGATTCGTTCCCGGCGGGGATCGTGGACCATGTCGGAGACGAAGGAGCGGTCGATCTTGAGAGTGTCCAGCGGGAAGAGGTGAAGATAGCTGAGGCTGGAGTAGCCGGTGCCAAAGTCGTCAATGGCCAGTCGCACCCCTTTCTCGCGCAGTTGTTGCAGGGCCACGGCGGCATGCATGGGGTCATCCACCAGCAGACTCTCGGTGATTTCCAGCTTGATCTGCTCCGGGTCCACGCCGGAACGGGCCAGTACGGCCCCCAGACGGTCGATTTCCTCCAACTCCAGGAGCTGGCGACCGGAAACATTCACGCTCATGAACAGTGGCGGACGGCCAGGGCCATCGACAATGGCCTGGAACCGCTTGAGGGCATCCAGGGCCTCTTCCAGTGCCCAGGCCCCCATGGCGACGATCTGCCCGGTGGCTTCGGCCACGCCGATGAACTCCCCCGGTGAGACTGTTCCCCGGTCCGGGTGACGCCAGCGCATCAGTGCCTCGAAGCCTCCGATTCGGCCGTCTCTTAGATCAATAATGGGTTGGTAGAAGAGTTCGAATTCGCGGCTCTTCATGGCTCGCTGGATGTCCGCCTCCACCGCCATGTCGTGTTCTGCCTGATGCTCCAGTGAGGTCTCGGCGGTTTTCGGGGCCGCGTGCTGGAGCATGAAGCGCTGGGTCCAGATGAATCGGCCCAGATTGCCGCGCAGCAGGGTCTGCAGCAGTGGGTCGGCGGCATCGATGGCGGCCTGCAGCCGTTCGGTGGAGATCACCAGGGTCTCGGTATCGGTGGCCGCGGTGGCGGTGGCGGTCCTTGCCTGGTGGCTTATCAAGGCCAGTTCGCCAAACACCTCGCCGGGGCCCAGATTGGCAATGACCACTTTCTTGCCGCCCTGGTCAGTGGAAATTTCCACCCGTCCGTCCCGGATGAGATAGGCCTTGTCGCCCTGCTCGCCTCGTTCGAAGATGACCGTGCCGGCCTCAAATCGTTGGCCTGGGATACGTTCAGTCATGTCCTGTCCCCCTGTTTTGCGCCTCATCTCTTGGCATTCGCCAGGGTCCAAGCTCCCCCATACGGGGGGACCCTGTCAATGCCCCGCCAAGGGGGTGCCCTTGCCCCTTGCTCCAATACTAGACTGTTTGTCATGAAGCGTTCTCGTGTCTGGAAAAAGGCGGTCTGGTTGTCCGTCATTGCTGTCGGGGCAGCCCTGGTGATCCTGGTGGTGGATGGCCGGGACGGTTTCCAGCGCCTGGAGTGGATGACCGAGGACTTTCGCAGCGCCCAGTTTCGCCATGAGGCGGAGATTCATCCTGATCTCGCCCTGATTCTCATCGACGAGGCTTCCCTGAGCCTGCTCAATCCGGTGTTGGGTCGATTCCCCTGGCCACGCTCGGTCTATGCCGACCTGCTGGAGTTTCTCGCCGAGGGCAATCCCCGGGCCGTGGTCTTTGATGTTCTGTTTACCGAGAACCAGTGGCTGCATGGCCAGGATCGTGATCAGCTCAGCGAGGAGGACGAGGCCCTGCTGATGGCCACCGCCGCGGCCGGCAATGTCCATCATTCCCTGCAATTGATCCATGAGCGCCCGGATGAAGTGGACGAGGATGCCCTGGATCAGCCGCTGCCGGATGAGATTCGCCAGCAGCATGCCCTCAACGGTGTTACCGGTCTGGAAGACGAGGGCCGAAACAGCTACATGCTGCCCTTCGAACCCCTGGGCGCCTTTTCCGCCGGTCTCGGCGCCGTGGGTCTGGATGCCGATGCCGATGGGGTTTTCCGGCGGGTGAGACCGCTGTTTACCTATCAGGACGAGATTTTCCCGGCGCTTTCCACCACCGCCTTGAAGCAGCAAGTCGGTCTCGGCGAAGCCCGTTTCCAGGGCCGCGACCTGCTGCTGCCGGATCGCCATGTCCCCCTGGATGACAGTGGCCGGATGCGGGTAAATTTCTACGGTGACATTCCCGCCTGGTCCTTCGGTGGGATATTTCGCAGTCTGGGCAGCCTGAGGCGTGGCGAGCCCGAAGCCATGCTGGTGCCACCGGATGCATTCGAAGACCGGATCGTCTTTATCGGCGGTTCAGCCGTGGGCCTGCACGATATCAAGCACACACCGCTATCCAGCCGCACGCCGGGGGTGGAGATTCACATGGCGGCGGCCAGCAATCTGCTCATGGGGGACTATCTGCGTCCCTCGCCGGCATGGCTGACTCCGCTATTGGTGGTCCTCTTTGCCGGGGTGACCGCGGCCAGTTTTGCCCAGGGTCGGGTGTGGCGACAATTGACGCCACCCCTGTTGCTGCTGGCTGCTCACCTGGCGCTGGTGATGATCGCCTTCCAATACCACCATTTGGTGGACCTGGTGGCGCCCAGCAGCGCCTTGTTGCTCACCGGCCTGGCTTGCATGGCCTATGTGTCGGCCACCGAAGGGCGGGACCGGCGCCGGGTCCGCCGCATGTTGTCCCAGTATGTATCACCCGCGGTGCTGGCCGAGGTAGTGGACCGCTATGACGAGCATGTCCGGGCCGAAGTGGGCACCGAAGAGCGGATGACCATTCTGTTCTCCGACATTCGCGGTTTTACCACCATTTCGGAAGGCTTTTCGCCGGAGCAGGTGGTGGAAATGCTTAACCGCTATCTGTCGGAGTTGAGCGAGGCCATTTTTTTCCACGAGGGAACCCTGGACAAGTTCATTGGCGACGCCATCATGGCCTTCTGGGGAGCACCCATTCGCGTCCCGGATCATGCCGAGCGGGCGGTGTCGGCGGCCCTGGCCATGCAAGAGCGGCTAGAGATACTGAATCAGGCGTTGCTTTCGGAAGGGCTGCCCGCGTTGCGCACCGGCGTGGGCCTGCACACCGGTTCGGTCATCCTTGGCAATATCGGTTCCGAGCGCAAGCTCGACTACACTGTCATTGGGGACAATGTGAACCTGGCCTCGCGACTGGAAGGGCTTACCAGTCATTACGGCTGCCCGGTACTGATCTCGGAGGACACCGCCGGCGACCTGGGAGAGGGCTTTGTCTGCGCCCTGGTGGACCGGGTGCGGGTGAAAGGACGCCAGCAGGCGATTGGTATCTGGCGCCCGCTGGTCGGCCCCGATGCCGACAATGCCCAGCGGGAGCAGGCCCTGGAAGTGCGCCATTGCAGCCAATTGGCCTGGGAGACCTACCGGGAACGGGACTGGTCGGCGGCGATCGCCGCCTGGGAACGTCTGCCGGAGGGAGACCCGTTGCGCTCGCTGTTCGTCGCCCGCTGTCGGCGTTATCAGGATGAGGGTGTGGCTGCCGACTGGGATGGGGTTTATCGCCTGGACAGCAAATAATCGCGAAGTCGTGAGGGAGGAATTGCAAATGAATATGAAACGATGGGGACTGGGCCTGCTGCTACTGTGGGCCGGCCTGGCCCTGGCCGATGACGAGGGATCTGCGGAGCAAGCCGCTAAGCTGATGTATGTGCAAACGCATAATGCCGCGGTGTTCGAGGAGCCTGGCCTGGGTGGCGATCCGCTCAGCCGGCTGGCGCAAGGTGATCAAGTACAAGTGCTGGAAAGCACCGAACGCTGGTATCGTGTCCAGCAGGAAGACCTTGAGGGCTGGATGCCCAATCTGGTCCTGCGGGATACCCCGCCCAGCCGTCGGCAGAGCCGGGCGGATGAGGCAGCCGAGCTGGAGGCCAGTCCGCGGCGACGGGCGTCTGCCGTGACCACGGCGGGGGCCATCCGCGGGGTGGAGGAGGAAGAGCGTCTGCTGGATGACCCCGACCTGGACATTGAGCAGTTGCGTGCCCTGGAAGAGATGGGTGTCAGCGCGGACGATGCCATCCAGTTTTTGATGGCCGCCGAGGAGGATGTTGAGGAGTGAAGTATTCAGCGATCAAAGCGGAGGATTCCGGAGCCGAACCGGGTCGCAGGACCTGGCGGTGTCTGTCCCCGTTGCTCGCGCTGAGTTTGATCCTCATGCCTCTGGCCCCGGTGCTGGCCGAACATCCGCCCCGGGCGCGGCTGCACCAGATTCAGCCGGTGGAAGCGGCGGAAGCCAATGAGCGGGCGGAGATCCGCGTGGGTCGTGAAGTGGCCGCCCGAATTCTGGCCAGGCACAAGCTGGTGGATGATCCCGCCCTGCAGCGCTATGTCAATCTGGTGGGGCGGGCAGTCGCCCTCCACGGCGATCGGCCCGATCTCGATTTCTACTTCGGTGTTATCGACAGTGAGCAGGTAAATGCCTATGCCGCACCGGGCGGTTACATTTTTGTGACCTCGGCGGCACTGGCCCTAATGGAAGACGAGGCCGAACTGGCCGGGGTGCTGGCCCACGAAGTCGCCCATGTGGACCGGCGGCATATCGTGGAGGCCTTGAATATTCGGGCGCCGGAAGCCTCCCCCATGGCCGGCCTCACCCGTTTCTTTGGTGGCGCCACCGAGGCGACCCAGGTGTTCTTCTCCCAGGCCGTGGACCGAGTGGTGGAATTGCTGTTCGAGGATGGGCTTCAGCGCGAGGACGAGTTCGAGGCCGACCGCTTTGGTGTGCGCACGGCTGCCCGGACGGGCTATGATGCGGAAGGTTTCAGTCGCTTTCTGTCTCGTTTGAGTGAGTTGGAGGGGGCGCGGGCCGCGGATGAGTTGAGCGATACCCATCCCGCCGCCGGTGAACGGCTTGAACGGATTCGGGTTTTACTGCAAGAGGAGGGGCTACGTGGGCCTGAGCAGAATCGATTCCAAGCACGGTTTGAGCAACATCGCCCCTGAGCGGGGGTCTTTCGCCACCGGGGCCATCGCCGGGTTTCTGGGCATGGTGCTGGCCGGTGGGGCAATGGCAGATGAGTTTCACTACCGCGATGTGTTGGTTGGTACCCGAGCGGCCGCCATGGGGGGTGCCTACACGGCCGTGTCCGACGATCCCTCCGGGCTATATTACAATCCCGCCGGCATTATCCACGCCGATCAGTTGAATCTCTCCGGCAGCGTCAATGCCTGGCACAGCACGCACACCACGTACAAGGATGTCTTTGGCGAGGGTCGGGACTGGGTGCGGGAATCCGGCACGCTGATTCCCAACTTTTTCGGTATTACCCAGCCAATGGGCCCCGGGGTGTTTGGCTTCTCCTTCGTGGTGACCGACGCCATCCAGGAAGATCAGGACCAGGTCTTTTCCGATGTGGGGACCAATCTTGATCGCTTCATCATTAACCTTAATGACACCCAGTGGGTCTACAAGCTGGGCCCCAGCTACGCCATCAGACTGAATGATGACTGGTCCATCGGCGCCAGTTTCTATTTCCATTTTCGTGACCAGGAAGAAGTGGTTAACCAGATCGTGGTGCTGGATGAAGGTACGGGGCCTGGTGATCCGGATGCGGACCTGGAATGGCGGTACCGACAGAATCAGAATGACGAGTGGGGCGTCAAACCGGTAATCGGCATCATGTGGGAACCGGAAGGGCGCCTGTCCCTGGGCGCGAGCCTGCGCCATACCCATGTCTTGTCTGCCTCCAATTTCCTGGGTTTTAGCTGTATCGGCAGTTCCCAGTCGGATCTGGATCTTTGTCCGGAGGGCGCCGTGGACTATCGTATCTTTCGCGACAGCGAAACCCGGGACCATCCCTGGGAACTGCGGCTTGGGGCTGCCTGGTTTCACAGCCCTCGCTGGATGATCAGTGCAGACGTCAGTTATCACAGCAGCTTCCGGGATTCAGCCCGAGGAGGGCGGGATGTGGAGGAGGTCTGGAACTTTGCCATTGGCACCGAGTACTACCTGAGCAATACCTGGGCCCTGCGCGGTGGCATATTCTCCAATCGTGCCAATACCCCGGCCAATGTGGTGGAACATGATCACGTCAATCTTTATGGGATCAGCGCCAGTATTGCCCGCTTTACCCGTAACTCTTCCCTGGACCTGGGGCTGGGCTATGCCCATGGCAGTGGTCAGGGCCGGGTTTTGCCGGGCGGAGATCCTCAGGATGTCACAGCGGAGAACCTGACCATATTCATGTCCAGCTCCTATACCTTCTGAGGCAGCAGTGAGTCACCCCAGCGGCCCGCTCGCCGCGCTTGCACTGTCCCTGTTTGGCCTCTCCGGCCCGCTGTTGGCGGCGACGCCGGAGGGGGATTGGCGCAGCCTGGAAACCGACGGCTTTCGCCTGCATTTCGAGGCCGAGGCCGAGCCCTGGGCTAGGCGGGCTGCCGCTCGCCTGGAAGCCGTTGCCGATGAGGTCCATGAGCGAGTGGGCCATGCGCCGGCAGGGCCGGTGGATGTGCTCATTGCTGATCCCCTGAACAGCGCGGCCGGCATGGCCATTCCACTCACCGGCCGTAGCCGCATGGTCCTGTTCACGACCCCGCCCCTGTCGGATGAGTTACTGGGCCACTATTCCGACTGGCCCGAGCTTCTCATCATCCATGAGCATGTTCATCTGGCCCATCTGTCCCGGCCCCTGCGGACCACCGCCGGCGAGAGGATGAACCGCTGGTGGCTGCCTTTCGATACCGCCCATCTTGCCGAAGTACCGCTCTGGGTGATAGAGGGTTATGCCACTTATCTGGAGGGCCAGCTCACCGGGACCGGGCGTCCCAATAGCGACTGGAGCGCAAGCCGGATCCGGGCCTGGGCCCTGGCCGGTGAACTGCCCGGCTACGGGGCCCTGAGCCGCCGTCCCGTGGCGGGCTGGAATGACAGCAATCAGGTCTATCTGGTGGGTGCTGCCTTCTTTCAATGGCTGGAAGACCGTGAGGGTGAGCAGGCCTTTCGTGATCTCTGGGCGCGGATGACATCCAGTAATCGCCGCAGTTTCAGCGAGAACTTTCGTGGCGTCTTCGGTGAATCCCCCGCTCGCCTTTATCATCGCTTTACCGCCGAGGTCACTCGCCGGGCCCTGGAAGTGGAGGAACAACTGCCGGCGGCGGAGGATGCGCTCTGGCAGCGCTTCTCGGGTTCCCTCGGGCACCCGGCGGTATCACCGGAGGGTGATTATCTGGCCCTGGTGCGCAGTAAGAGCAATGGCAAACCCGCCCTGCATGTCTATGCCCTGGACGACAATGAATCGGCCTTCGAGGATTGGCAGCGACGGCAGGAAGAACAACTGGAACGGGACCCTGATGATGTCGCCGCGGTAGAGCCGGAATCCCTGCCCCGTGAGAGCAAACATCGCCTGGTCCTGCCCAATAATCTCCGCCCCCGGGATCCCCGCTGGCTGCCTGATGGCGAAGGTTTGCTGTTCACGGCGGCCACACCCGATGGTCAGGGCCGCCTGATTCATGAGCTGTATCGCTGGCATCTGTCTACCGGAGAGGTGGAGCAATTGACCCGGCAGGCTCATCTGCGTCGGCCGGAGCCCGCGCCGAGTGGTGACTGGGCCGTTGCGGTTCGTTTGCGAAATGGCCACTCCCAGTTGGTGCGGGTGGCGTTGGATAGCGGGGACATATCGCCCCTGGGAGAGGCGCGGCTGGACCAGGTCCATGATTTTCCGCGGCTGTCGCCGGATGGCAGCCGTCTGGTCTACCTGCGCCACCAGCAGGGCCGTTGGACGCTGATGGAGCGGATGATGCCCGGGGGAGAGAGTCGGGAACTGCTTCAGGCCGAGGCCGGCGGTTATCTCTCCCGCCCCGCCTTTACGCCAGATGGTGAGTACCTTTATTACGCTCGTGGTTACCGGGGCCTGATTGGCATTGAGCGCCTTGCCATCGACAGCGATGAGCGGCAATGGCGGCGCCTGGGCGCCAAAGTCGCCACCTCACCTTTGCCGGTACCTGGCCGTGAGGCACTGCTCTATCTGGAAGTGGATGCCCATGAGCCCAAGCTGCGCTGGCTGGACAGCGAGGCGCCGCCGCCATTGCCTGAACTGGCTCTGCATGCGCCGGTAACACTGACACCGCAATCCCTCCAGCGGCGCGCCCCGCCGGCTGTGGAAGCGGTGGAGTCCCGTGACTATGGCCTGGGCCCGCAGTTTGCCAGCGCAATGCTCAATCTGCGCTGGGACCGTAACGACACCGGTTTTGACCTGGGCGTGAAGGGCGGTGATCTGGTGGGGCGGGTCGACTGGCTGGCCGCCCTGTCCGCCTCCACTCGGGGCAGTCGGGAAGGAGCGGTGTTGGCCGCTCATTATGCGGGGTGGCCGGCAACCCTGCGCGGCGCCCTGTTCCATCAGGCCGATGATCCGGCCGCGCTGCGCGAGATTCGCTATCAACAGGCCGAGCTGGTCCAGGCCCAGGAGCAGACCGGTTTTCTGCTCAGCAGCCGATTGGGTCGGGGCGGACAGAGTCTGGCCGGGTCCGCGGAAGCCGGTCTGGCGATGACCCGGGCGAAACAGGATGGCGACCGTTTTGATCGTGACTGGGCCTGGCTTACGGCAGGTGGCCGCTGGTATCCGCGGCGGGAAAACTGGCGTATGGATCTTCGTGTTAACGGCAGCTATTACGAAGGTAGCAGCGACGGGCAGGACTGGGACCTCTCCGGCCTGCATGCCTCTCTGGCAGTAGGCCAGGCCGAAGGCTTGCTGGAGCTGGCATGGCAGCGGCGCAGCCTTTCGGCTGAAGTGGAGTCCCTGCAGCTAGGCGGCCTGGTGAGTACAAGCCATCAACCCCGTAGTTTGCCCCTGCGTATTTTCGAACCGGCCTTGCCCCTGGGCTTGTCGAATGGCCGGGAATATCAGGGCCAGACCCTGCAGTTTCGTGACCGGCGGGATACCCGGCGCCTGTTTCATCGCAGGCACCGTCTTGGTGAAAGTAGCGCCAGTGAAGGAGACTGGCTGGAGATCACTGGTCTGGAATTCTCTTTCGGCATGCCTTCCGGTTTGATGGCACTGCCTGAAATTCGTAATGCACGTCTCGAGTTTGGATTGGCACGCATCCAGGGTGATCCCCTGCGTTTCCGCAACCGGGCCTGGATCAACATGCGTTATGACTGGTGAAAGTGTGTGCTCAGCGGCACAGGCGAGACTGCTCGGGGTAGGCCGGATACTCCCTGGGCAATCCCTGGTGGAGCTGCTCGCGCAGGGTCTGCCACCAACGATAATCAAACAGGCTGGGATGGCTTTCCTGTAGCCATGACAGTTGTTCCGCCGTCAGCCCCATGAAGCTTGGGAACTGTTCCGGAAAGACATCCCCCTCGCTGACCGTGTACCAGGTTTCATCACTCAGTTCTTCCACTTCGTCCCTGGCTCTGGGGATAGGCCGAAAGCGGCACTCACTGATACGCCGGATCTCATCGTAGTCATAAAAGATCACCCGACCATTGCGAGTCACACCAAAGTTTTTCAGTAGCAGGTCGCCGGGGAAGATGTCGGCATGGGCCAGGTCCACCAGGGCCTGGCCGTAATCATGGATGATCCTTTTCTGCTCCTGTTGGTCGGCGCCGGGCAGATACAGGTTCAGCGGCGTGACCCGGCGCTCCACATAGCAGTGGCTGATTATCAGGTCCCCATTATCCTCAGTGACTGATTGCCCGCAGGCGGAAAGCAACTGGTCCAGAAAGTCCGGGTCGAAGCGCTCGCGAGGAAAGCGCAAGTGTCGATAACTCTGGGCATCCACCAGGCGGCCGCCCCGTTCATGACGAAAGACCATGCGGTATCGCTCAATCACTCGAGCCCGTCCAAAGGGTTTGGCGGGGCCGAAGTGATCACGAATGACCTTGAAGACCAGGGGATAGGAAGGGAGGGTGAATACCAGCATGACCATGCCGGCAGTGCCGGCGGCGGTAACCAGTTTTTCCTCGGGTGTTGCCTGCAGGTGACGAAAGAAGTGGCGATATCGTTCTGTCTTGCCCTGCTTGATGCGGCCGAGAACGGTGTAGAGTTCATCCAGCGGCTTGTGGGGCAGAATGGTGCGCAGGAATACCACCGCATCGCCCACGGTAGGCAGATCGGCGAGGAAGTAATTGTGGGTGTAGCCGAACAGGATGCTCAGTTCCTGATGCCCGGTAAGTAATGCATCAACCTGCAGACGACCTTGTCGGTTGACCATCACCAGGGCACAGGGCAGATAGCGTTCTTCCCCGAATATCCGCCCCACCCGGTAGGCACGACCATCCCGGTAGAAGACCGTTTGCAGCAGTTCAATGGCCACCACCCGCTCCTCCCCCAGGGCCTTCATCCTTTCCATCAACCTGTCTGAAAGGAGGCGGGCATCTTCATCCCTGTCCCAATGGGGGAGGCGGAATGGTCCGCTGAGAAGAACCCTTTGCCAGGCCTCCTCCAGAGAGGTGGAAACTGCGAAATGGTCCCTGGCCACCGGATGACTTATCTGATCCGTGGGTTCAATATCCAGGGCCACGAACTCGATATCAGGCGCCACACCCCGGGTATGAAACAGGCGCCGACTCAGGGTGTTGAAGAATGTCTTGTAAAGCTCGGCGTCAAGCTGGGAATGGATCGCCTCGGCATAACGGCCGCGGATTGCTTGCCACAGTCGTCGGGATAACAGACGACCGCCCAGCTTGTGTTCCAGGCGGTCATGGGTTTCACGGATGCACTGGTCATAAAGGGCAATACGTTCCACCGTGTCTGCCTGCATGCCCGCATGATCGCCTCGCTGAAATCGCCGGGCCGCGCGACGGGTGATATCCGAAAAACGGGCGTTATAGTCCTCGAAGGCATCAAGGATCAGGCCCGACGCTTTTTCAGCTTCCTTACTCACCGCCTGCCTCTTGCTCATCCGGGCTTTCATCCGTCGGTGGTGGTTTTCGAAGGTAGTAGCTGATGGCAACCCAGTCATAAAGGAAATGGACCAGGATGGGCAGAAGGAGATTGCCGCTCCAGTAATAAAGCAGGCCCATGTAGATCCCCATCAGGGTGGCCAGGATGAAGTAAGCGGTACTCAAGAAATGAAGTAGGCCGAAGACCACGGCTGGAATCAGGATTGCCAGCCAGGGTGCGGTGTGTTCCTGCAGCCAGGTCTGGGCCACGCCCCGAAACAACAGTTCCTCTCCAACGCCGGCCAGCAGGGCCAGAGGCAGGGCCCAGCCGTGGCTATGTCCCCGGAACAGTCCATGCAGTAATTTGAGTACCTGTTCTTCCAGCTCCCGGGCCCATTGGAAGCGAAAGGGGATGAGCAGGCCGAAGGCCAGGAAAATCACCAGAGTGGCCGGTATCGCCAGCAGCAGGGCCTGGGTCGAGAAATCAAGATGCTCGGCAAGGTTGATGCTCAACAGCCAGGCCAATATCAGGGCCAGTATGACCAGCCCGCCCTGAAACAGCAGTCCGGCAATCAGTGGGTCGTCCTTCACGCGGCTATGATCCATCGTGCGTTCCGTTCAGTGGGCTGGAAGGGAATATCGATTACCCTCTTACTTTGACAGTTTCTCAACTACACTCAAAGCACAAACTGGGCAATTCCTGATTCGATCCTGGATCAACCTTGTTCAGCCTGGGCCGCTTCAATCCCTGCTGACACGGGTGGTAGCACGATCATGCAGAGTGCTAGAGGAGGGCGGAATGGATCTCCGACCAATTTGTCTCCTTGCGGGCCTCGCCACTGCGATGACCCTGGCCTCCCCGGCATCTGGGGGAGAGGGTGAGATCCCTGCAGCCGATCGGGTACCGCTGACGGCAGAGCAACGCCGTTGGCTGGAGGAGAACCAGCCCTTGCGGCTCTGTGTGGACCCCGACTGGCTCCCTTTCGAAGCCATTGACCGGCGTGGCCGCCATGTGGGCATGGGGGCGGACTTCATGGATCTGATGACCGCTCGGGCCGGCATCGAGACGGAATTGCTGGAGACGGAAGATTGGCCCGAGACGTTGCAGCGGGCTCGGCAGGGGGATTGCGATGTGCTGCCGCTGGCCATGGAAACCAGTGGCCGTGCCGAGTTCCTGAATTTCACCGAACCCTATCTGGAAACCCCCTCGGTCATTGCCACCCTGGATAGCCGCGGTCACATCAGTGATCTCTCGAAGGTCAGTCATCTTCCTCTGGGGATCATGCGCGATTTCAGTTTTGTCGAGATCTATCGTGAGCAATACCCGGGGATCAATCTGGTGGAGGTGGATAGCTACGAGGATGGCGTAGCGGGTGTCCAGAGTGGGCAGCTGTTTGGCATGCTCGGCAATATGGCCAGCATCGGTTATGCCATTCAGCAGATGCGGGCGCCGAATGTGAAAATCAGTGGCCGTATCGACGGGGATTCCCGTCTCTCCGTGGCGACTCGCAAGGATGAGCCAATGCTGGCGGAGGTCTTTGAGGCCGCTGTAGCGAGCCTGTCCCCCCGTGATCGGCAGGAAATCATCAATGCCTGGTATCAGGTGCAGTTTGAGGAAGGACGCAATTACACCTTGTTTGCCGGGGCGCTGGCGGTCATGGTGCTTATCTTTCTGGCTGGTCTTTTCTGGGGCTATCGTCTGCGCACGGTCAATCTGGGGCTGGAGCAGGCAAATCGCAAACTGACTGAGCTGACCCGAAAGGACAGTCTGACCGGGCTCTACAATCGGGCCTATCTGGATGTGCGCCTATCCCATGCCCTGGCCCATTGTCGCCGCAACCGGTCATTGCTGTCGGTGGCCATGCTGGATCTTGATCACTTCAAGCAGATCAATGACAGTCTTGGCCATGCTTTCGGTGACCAATGCCTGCGACGGGTTTCCGATCTGTTGCGGGAGTATTTCCAGCGTGCCACGGAGACGGTGGCTCGCTATGGGGGTGAGGAGTTCGTTGTGCTCTGCGAGGAGAATCATGCCGAGCAGTTCATTGCGCAGCTGGAGCGTTTTCGACTCATGGTGGCTTCCGAGCCGGTGGCGTTCGAGGGCCAAAGTACCTTCCTGACAGTGAGCATTGGCCTGTGGTCTGCGGTGCCCGGCTCCGGTGACTCTGCCCTGGATTGTCTGCTGCGGGCGGATGCGGCTCTTTATGAGGCCAAGCACCAGGGTCGTAATCGCCTCATTATCCGGCGGGGCACGCCTCGCGGGCTTTTCGGGCGGGGGCGGAAGGCTTAGGACCGAAGCCTACCTTTGGGTGGGGTCACCTGGGCCGTGCCTACTGAAGGTGTATGCTGATTTCTGAGAAAAGTGTCTTCTATTCGGCCGATGTATTCGCGGCTAAAGCCGCTCCCACGGCGGCTTCGGCAGCTGCTATTGGCACCGTAGGAGCGGCTTTAGCCGCGATTAAAAGCCTTCAGATGGCAGCAAGGCATGAGACTGAACCAAACTCGCCGCGAGGACGGCCCAAGTCACCGACAACATAAAGGCACCACCCCAATCGAAGCCAATTCAGCTACAAAGCACCTTCCCCAAAATCAGGCCCTCACTCGCAATGCGCCTGACGCCAGTCTGCCGGAGCGATCATTCGTTCAGAGGGAAGTGCCCCGTCGTGGTCTTCCAGCCAGGCGGTGATATCTTCCAGGGTTTCATCAGCCCGGCTGTCCCGAGCCAGGAAATGCCATCCTTCCGGGTAGTAGGCCATGCGCCAGGGGACGTCGTCAGGTTCGGGCAGGCGTTTCACCAGGGCGCAGATAGCCTCCTTGGGGACCACTTCATCTTTCCCGCCGTACAGCACCAGACTATTGATGTTCAGCTTCTCACTTGCTGCCAGGGCATCACTCATGAGCAGTGAAATGCCTTCAAGGGCGTCAATGCGACTGCGTTGCAGCACCAGGGGGTGTTCATCCCAGTACTCGGCCCAGTCCGGATCATCCGTGGGCTCCACCGCCACCCAGTCACTGTCGACCTTCATGCCCGGCGCCACCCGAATGCCCAGCCAGAGTCCCAGCCGCTGATACCAGGGCTGTTCTTCCCGGGCCCAGACAGCCGGCGCCATCAGGATCATGCCATCCAGTGTGAGGGCATCGGCTGAAAGCGCAGCCTCTGTCTCGGTGGTTGTCAGAATACTGACTGCCGCACCCATGCTTTCGCCAAGCAGATACAGGGGCTTGTCCGGGTATCGTTGCGACAACAGGGCAAGGGCCGTGCGGGCATCTTCCACCAGGCGCTCCTGTCCCGGCCAGATGCCTCGTTGGGCAGTGGCGCCGAAGCCACGCTGGTCATAGGCATAGATAGCGCTGCCCCGGGCACTGAGTTTCCGGGCCAGTGGCAGGTGCGATTGGCGAAAGTCATTGAAACCATGCAGGGCAAGTACCACCTGCTTTATTTCCCCCTCCGGGAGCCAGCGTGTCAGCGGCATGGCGTAGGCATCGGCGGCAATGAAGTGGTCTTCGCCCAGCTCCGGTTCCACTTCCCCCGGCCCGGGCATCTGGACTTGCGCCCGGGCGCAGCCACTGAGCAGCCATAGGGGTAATAACAGGACCAGCCAGAAAGGCATGGCGTGACATCGCTTGCTCATATTCATTGCCCGTTTGCTCCGGATACGCCTTAATCTACCATCTTCTCGCTCGCCGCTCGCCGCTCGCCGCTCGCCGCTCGCCGCTCGCCGCTCGCCGCTCGCCGTCCAGAATTTGTCCGAACTCGGACTTCTGCTATTGTCAGGCCTTCCTTTTCCCTCGGACCCTGCCCAAGGAGAAGAGCAATGCAGAGAGTCCTGTTGTTGTTGCTGGGGGTGCTGGTTTCGGCCTGCAGTGCCCATGCAGAACCCCATGCCTTTACCGGTGCCACCATTTATCCGGTGTCGGGACCGGTGATCGAGGATGGTGTCCTGCTGATCGACGGAGACCGGATCGTCGCCGTTGGTAGCGCAGACCAAGTACGGATTCCCGACAATGCCCAGGTGAGCGATGTCTCCGGCAAGGTGATTCTTCCAGGCCTGGTGGATACCCACTCCCATGTGGGCGGGCCCGCCGGTGGCGATCGTTCCGGTGCCCTGCACCCGGGTGTGCGCGCCCTGGATTCGGTCAATGTACGCGACCACAGTTTTCGCCGTGCCCTGGCCGGCGGCATCACCACCATGAATGTCATGCCCGGTTCCGGTCATTTGATGAGCGGGCAGACCTTGTACCTCAAGCTGCGCGCCAATCCGCTGACCGTGGATGACTGGCTCTTCTGCGAGGATGCCACCTTCGGTGTCTGCGGCGGCATGAAGATGGCCAATGGCACCAATCCCATTCGGGATCAGGGTGGGCCTTTCCCCGGGACCCGGGCCCGTTCCGCCGAGATGGTCCGGGCTCTGTTCAGTCAGGCCCGGGATTACCGTCGGCGCCAGGAACGGGCGGGTGATGATCCCGACCGTCAGCCGGATGTGGACCTTGGCATGGAGGCGTTGCTGCAGATTCTGGATGGTGAGCGGACGGTGCATTTCCATACTCACAGGCACGATGACATCATCACCGCCCTGCGGTTGGGTGATGAATTTGGTTTTACCCCGGTGCTGCACCATGTCAGCGAGGGCTGGAAAGTGCCCGAGCGCATTGCCGAAGCCGATGCGCCCGCCTCCATCATCATGATCGATTCGCCGGGTGGTAAGCACGAGGCGGTCAACCTGCTATGGAAGACCGCACCGGCCCTGGAAGAGGCGGGGGTGGATACCGCCTTCCATACCGATGACTTCATTACCGACTCACGACTGTTCATGCGTTCCGCCGGTCTTGGCGTACGTGCCGGTATGTCCCGGGAAGCGGCCATCGAAGCCCTGACGCTGGCCGGCGCCCGCATGTTGGGCCTGGATGATCGACTGGGTTCACTGGAAGCCGGCAAGGATGCGGATTTCATCATTCTCAGTGGCGATCCTCTCTCGGTGCATACCCATGTCCTGGAAACCTGGGTGGAAGGCCAGCGGGTCTTTGATCGCGATGATCCCGAGCAACGCCAGTGGGCCACGGGTGGCCCTGAAGTGTTCCGTGGGGACAGTCTGCACAGCCATGGTCAGGGAGGTGGGCAATGAAACGGATAGCCATTAGCGCATTGATTCTCATTGCCGGCCTCGCCGGTACCAGCCTGCATGCCGGTATCGCCATCAAGGCCGAGCAGGTCCATACGGTCTCCGGCGAGGTGATTCCGAACGGTATCGTCCTGGTGGATGGGGATCGTATTCAGGCCGTGGGAACGGCGGAGGAGATCGACATTCCGGCGGACTATGCCGTGCATGAGACAGCGGTTGTGACGCCGGGCCTGATTGACGCCCGCAGCGTGGTCGGCCTGGCCGGCATGTATAACGTGCCGGACGATCAGGATCAGCTTGATACCTCAGCGCCCATCCAGCCCGGATTGCGGGCCCTGGATGCCTACAACCCCTCCGAGGGGCTGGTGGAATGGTTGCGCTCCCTGGGGGTTACGACCCTGCACACCGGGCCGGCGCCCGGTGCCCTGGTATCGGGGCAGACCATGCTGGTTTATACCCGCGGAGACACCGTGGATGATGCCGTCATCCGCCCCCTGGCTGGTGTCAGTTTCACGCTTGGCGCCGGTGTCTCCCGTCATTTCGAGTCCCCCGGCACTCGATCAAAGAGCGTGGCCATGATTCGCCAGGCTTTCGAGGATGCCCGCGCCTATGGTCGTCAGGACCCAGACGAGCGTCCCTCCGATCTGGGCAATCAGGCCCTGCTCAAGGTTCTGGAGGGGGAGCTGCCGGCCCTGGTGCATGCCAACACCGCCGTGGACATCATGACCGCCCTGCGCCTGGCGGAGGAGTTTGACCTGGATCTGGTGCTGGAAGGCGCGGCGGATGCCTATCTGGTGCTGGACAGGATTCGGGAGGCCGGCGTGCCGGTATTGCTTCACCCCACCATGACCCGCACCGGTGGCGAGAGCATGAATGCCGCCTTTGATACCGCCGCCAAGTTGCAGGAGGCGGGTATTCCCTTTGCCATTCAGGGGGGTTACGAGGCCTATGTGCCCAAGGCCCGAGTGGTACTGTTCGAGGCGGCGATCGCCGCAGCCAATGGCCTGGGGGTGGATCATGCCCTGGCTGCGATTACCCTCAACCCGGCCCGAATTCTGGGGCTGGATGAGGACCTGGGCAGTATCGAAGTCGGAAAACAGGCGGATCTGGTGCTGTTTGACGGTGAGCCCTTCGAGTACGTGAGCCGGGTGTGCAAGGTCTTTATCGCCGGTGAGCTGGTGTCCGAGGAATGTCGCTGAGTGAAATGCCCCTGGCCGTTGCTGGCCAGGGGCCCCGTCCGAGGCAGTGGCCGGCACCGTGTGTCGGCCCTTGGAGGGGGCGGACTTGGCTTTCAGGCGCTGAAGGGTAACAATCCGGGACTCGGACACTGCCGCCGTTGAGGCCAAGGAGGCCGGTTTGCCATTGTCGTCCCGACTACAAGCCTGGCTCAGGATCTATGGCAAGTCCGTTTATCCATTCTATGCCGTGGGTCTGTTTCTCCTGGCGGTCTCGCTCCTCTCCCGAGACTCCGCCTTGCTCCGGGAGACCTTTGTCGCCCTGGCGCTGGTGGACATCGTTGTCCTGTTCGCACTCTGCCCGGCAATACTTCTGCTGGGGTTTCCCTCGTCCCGCCTGGGCTATGTCAGTTTTGACCGCATCACTCAGGCCGGTCTGATCTGGCTGCTGGGACCGGCGGCCTCGGCGGTATTCAATGCCGTGGCGTCGTTGATTTTTCCCTTCCATATCCGCGCTCAGACCGGGAATAGCCGGGCTCAGGCCTTGCTGCGGGCGCTCCATAATGCGGGCATGATCATTCTTACCATCCTGGCCGGTGGCCTGGCTTTTCGTCTTGCCGGGGGCAGTGCCCCGGTGAGTGCCTTGACGCCGGCACTGATTCTGCCGGTGGCGGCTACCATCGTCAGCATGCAGCTGGTCAACGGCTTGTTTGTTCGCATCCGGGTAGCCCTGACCGATGGACGTATTCGCATTCCCGTGGACTGGTTTGCCAATACCCTGGAGCCGGCGGCGGCCCTGATTGGCCTGCTGACGGTGATGATTGCCATCAACACTGATCGGGTGCTGACCCTCTCCTATCTCTTCGTGCTGATGGCATTGATGTTCACAGTGAAGCGTTTGAGTGACAGCCGTCAGCGACTGGAGGAGAAGGTTCAGCAGCGCACCGCCGAGATCGAGGCGCAGAATCAGCGTCTGGAAATGGCGCGGGTCAGGCAGCAGGAACTGGTGGAGAAGCTGGAACGACTCAGCCGCGAGGACGAGCTGACCGGTCTGTGCAATCGCCGTCACATGGATGAGTTTCTCCGGCAGGAGAAAGAGCGGCTACAACGTTATGGCGGCACGCTTGCCATTGCCTTGATGGATATTGATCACTTCAAGGAAGTCAACGACCGTTATTCTCATCAGCTGGGTGACAAGGTCTTGATGACCGTTGCCGAGATACTGCAGCACGAGGCCCGAAGCACCGATCTGGTTTCCCGCTATGGCGGCGAGGAATTCGTGATTGCCCTGCCCAACGCGGACGAGGATGGCGCCCGGCAGGTCATCGAGCGATGTCGTGAAGCGGTCCAGTCCCATCCCTGGGAACGGCTTCAAGCAGGTCTGTCCCTCAGCATCAGCGGTGGTGTTGCGGTCCTTGATGAGGACATGGATCTGCAGGCTCTGTTTCGCCGCGCCGACCAACGCCTTTATCAGGCCAAGGACCAGGGCCGTAATCGGATTGTCGTGTCCGATTGAAATTTTCTCATTGCTCTTGAACTGTCCTAGCCATCCCGCCCGAACACATCCAATACCCGTTCACGCAGATCTTCAAGTGACGTTCCCGCTTCGGCGGCGATGAAAATGGTGTCGTCACCGGCCACGGTCCCGGCCATGCCCTCGGGCTGTCGCTTGTCCAGGTGCAGGCCCAGCATCTGGGCATGGCCGGGATCGGTTTTCAGGATCACCAGATTGGGTGGGACCAGGCTGATGTCCATGCGGGGCAGCACGGTGACCGGTTCCCGGCTCACCCGGTAGCGGCCGTCCTGCTTGCGGATGGACAGCTTGTGCAGGTGGCGGGAGAGGGTTGGCTGGGTGAGTTGGATGCCCTGTTCGGCCAGGCGCGCCAGCAGGCTGGCCTGGTCGCGGATGGGCTCGGCTTCGATGATGGCCAGGATCTGCTGGTCGGTGTCCATTGCATGTAATCCGCATATTCAGGTGAATATGCGAATAATATCAGATCTTTTCCGTATTTTCCCCAATTAATTCCAGATCCGTCTTGCATATATGCATTTATCGTTGCATGGTATCCACTCAGAAGTGTGGCCCGTCCCGGGTCGCCTGCAATGCAACGAGGTAGATCATGTCGCCACTGGCGGACCACACGGCCCTGCTGGCCACCTATTCGGGCTTTCCCTTCCCGCTGGTGGCCGGCCGGGATGAGCAGGTCTTCGGCGCCGATGGCGAGGCCTGGCTGGATCTTTACGGCGGCCATTGCGTGGCCCTCACCGGCCACGGCCACCCCCGCGTGGTGGCCGCGGTCAGCGAGCAGGTAGCCCGGCTGGCTTTCTATTCCATGGCCGCCTCGCTGCCGGTGCGCGATCAGGCCGCCGAGGCCCTCTGCGATTTTGCCCCCGATGGCCTGGATCAGGTCTTTTTCTGCAACAGCGGGGCGGAGGCCAATGAAAACGCCTTGCGGATTGCCGCCATGCTCACCGGTCGTGACCGCTTTGTCGCCTTCGAGGGCGGCTTTCATGGCCGCACGCAATTGGCCCTGTCGGTTTCCGATGTGCCCGGGCTGCACGCCAAGGCCCCGGGGCTGAGGGCCGAGGCCAGCCTGCTGCCCTTTGCCGATCACGCCGCGCTGGCGGCCGCCGATTTCTCCGATGTGGCTGCCGTGATTGTCGAGCCGATCCAGTCCATGGCCGGTGTCCGCGCTGCCGACACCGCCTGGTTGCGGGCGCTCGAGGCCAAGTGCCGGGCCAATGGCTGTCTTTTGATCTTCGATGAAATCCAGACCGGCATGGGCCGGCTGGGCACCCCCTTCGCCGCCGACCTGCATGGCATTCGCCCCGATCTCATGACCCTGGCCAAGGGGATGGCCTCGGGCTTGCCCATGGGCGCGGTGCTGATGCAGCCGGCGGTGGCCGGGACGCTCGCGCCGGGGGATCTGGGCAGCACCTTTGGTGGCGGGCCCCTGGCCTGTGCCGCCTTGCTTGCCACGCTCAAGATCATCCGCGAAGAGCATCTCATGTGCAGTGCGGCTCAGGCCGAGCAGGCCATTCGGCGGGGCCTCAAGGGCAGTGTGGTCAGCGCGGTGCGGGGGCACGGGCTACTACTCGGACTGGTGGCCGGCACCCAGGCCGCCTCTCTCAAGGACTGGCTGCAGTCCCGGAACATCCTGGTGGGCGGCTCCGCCGACCCCGGCGTGCTGCGTCTGATGCCGCCGCTGACTCTAAGCCCCCGGGCGGTGGCCACCCTGATTACCGCTGTGCACGCCTTCAGTGCGGATGCTCGGCAGGATGCGGTCCCGTTTGAGCCGGCAAAGGAGGCAAGCCGGTCATGCCACATCTGACCCATTTGGAAGACCTGGGGACTGCCGGCGTGCCCCGGGTGATTGAGCAGGCCTTGGCCTGGAAGGCGGACGGGCCCGGCGCCCATCTGCGTGATGTGCTGCTGGGCATGTTGTTCTTCAATCCCTCCCTGCGCACCCGTGCCTCCTTCGAGGCGGTGATGGCCCGCGGTGGCGGGTCGGCCCTGATACTGGAGGCCGGCAAGGGTGCCTGGGCCATGGAGCACCGCGAGGGGATCGCCATGGACGGCGACCGGCCCGAGCATGTGCGCGAGGCCGCCCCGGTCCTTTCCCGCTATGTGGACCTGCTCGCGGTGCGCGCCTTTGCCCAGTTGCAGGATGATCAGGTCGACGAGGGCGATGCCCTGATACGGGCCTTTCGGGCCCATGCCACGGTACCGGTGATTAGCATGGAGTCGGCCCGCGAGCATCTCTGCCAGGGCCTGGCCGATGTGCTCACCCTGCGGGAGCGCTACGGCAGCCTGAAGGGCCTGCCGGTGACCCTGAGCTGGGCGCCGCATATCAAGCCCCTGCCCAAGGCGGTGCCCAATTCCTTTCTGCTCACCGCGGCCGCGGCCGGCTGCCAGGTCCGCATCGCCCACCCGCCGGGCTTCGAGCTGCCCGGCCCGGTAATGGCCCAGGCCGAGGCCCTGGCCGCGGAAAGCGGCGGTTCGGTCGAGCTCGGCCATGACCAGGCCGCCGCGCTGGCGGGCTCCCGGGCAGTCTATGCCAAGGCCTGGGGCCCGGTGCTGCCGGCAGCCGGCGATGCGGCCGCCATGATGCAGGCCCATCCCGACTGGCAGGTCGGCCCGGCGCAGATGGCCCGCGCCGAGACCGATGCCAGCCTGCTCCACTGCCTGCCCGTGCGCCGGAACGTGGAAGTGGCCGCCACGCTGCTGGACAGTCCCGCCAGCGCGGTGGTGGATCAGGCCGAGAACCGTTTCCATGTCCAGCGCGTGCTGCTGGACATGGCCCTGGGGCAAAGCGCGTTGACGGAGAGGAGTGCGGCATGAATCCCCATCTCAATCCCTGGCGGGTCCTGCGCTCGGCGGCCCGCTATGTCGATCAGTTCCGGGACCAGGTCTTTGTCATCAAGCTGGGCGGGGTATTGCTCGCCCGTCCCGCCCATCGCCGTCGCATCGCCGAGCAGCTGGCGGTCCTCTGGCGTTTCTCCATTCCCCTGGTCGTGGTCCATGGCGGTGGCCGTGATCTGGATGGACTGTGCCGCGCCATGGGGGTGGCGGTGGAGAAAAGGGGCGGTCGCCGCCTGACCTCGCCGGCGGTGCTGGATGCGGCCAAGATGAGTTTTCTTGGCCGCTTGCAGACCGATCTGCTCGCCGAGCTGCGGGCCGCGGGCCTGTCGCCGGTGGGGCTGTCGGGCGTCGATGCCGGCCTGGTCAGGGCCCGGCGCCGTCCGCCGGTGACGGTTGACGGCGAGAGGGTGGATTTCGGCGAAGTGGGTGACATCGAGGCGGTCAATCCCGCGCTGCTGCGGGAACTGCTGGCCGCCGGTCATTTGCCCGTGGTGGCCTCGCTCACCGGCGATGAGCAGGGCCAGGTGTTCAACACCAATGCCGACAGCCTGGCCGCGGCCCTGGCGGTGGCCCTGGGTGCGGAAAAACTCTTCTATCTGCTGGAGCAGCCGGGGCTGCTGCGCGACCGTCAGGACCCGGCCAGCCTGGTGACCGAGATCGGACCCATGGGCCTTGAGGCCATGATCGCCGACGGCCGCATCCGTGACGGCATGCGGCCCAAGGCCGAGTCCATCCTCCAGGCCCTGGCGGACGGTGTCGGCCGGGTCCACCTGGTCTCCGGCCTGAGCGCCGATGCCCTGCTCGAAGAGGTGTTCACCAACGAGGGCAGCGGCACCATGATCCACCGGGATGCCGGGACGGAAACCGAGGCAGCCGACGACGGGGCCGGCCAGGTACCCCCCGGGGAGGTGGCCCATGTCGGCTGAACAGGCCGGCGCCTTCGCCACCAGCGAAGCGCCGGAAAAAAGTGAAAGCGCCGATCTGTTGTGGGCCAAGGGCCTGCCCCTGGACCGGGTGATTCATGATTTCACCGTGGACGAGGATCCCGTTCTCGATCCCCTGATCCTGCCCTGGGACGTGATCGGCAGTGCCGCCCATGTGCGCATGCTGGCCCATGTGGATCTGCTCTCGGCGGAGGATGCCGGGAGTCTGCTGGATGCCCTCAGGTTGCTGCATGGTCAGGCCCTGGCCGGGGAGCTGCCGATCCATGCCAGCCAGGAAGACGGCCACACTGCCTTGGAGCAGGCCCTGGTGGAGCGGGCCGGGCAAGCCGGGCGGCGGGTGCATCTGGCCCGTTCCCGCAATGACCAGGTGATCCTGGCGCTGCGGCTCTATCTGCGCGATGCCCTGCTCGGCATGGGGGAATCCCTGGTGGCCCTGGCCGGGGCCTTTGCCGAGCTCGCCGGGCGCCACCTGGACACGCCCATGCCGGGCTATACCCATATGCGCCGGGCCATGCCCTCCAGCGTGGGGCAGTGGTCACTGGCCTTTGCCGAGGGCTTGGTGGAGGAGCTGGAAGCCCTGGAAGGGTTGTGGAAACGACTGGATCGCTGCCCCCTGGGGGCGGCGGCCGGTTTCGGAGTGCCCCTGGCCATCGATCGTGAATACACCGCCCGGCTGCTGGGCTTTCGCAAGGTCCAGCGTAACCCCATTGATGTCAACAACAGTCGTGGCCGCCACGAACTGGCAGTGCTGCACTGGCTGGGCTCGGTGGCCGGGGTGCTGGAGAAGGGGCTGTGGGATCTGGCCCTGTTCAGCACCGAGGAATACGGCTTCTTTCAGCTGCCGGATGCCTTTACCACCGGGTCCTCCATCATGCCCCAGAAACGCAATCCGGACGTGGTGGAACTGGCCCGGGGCCGCTGCCGGGAACTGCGTGGGGCGGCCGCCCAGCTGGAACACCTGGCCGGGGGGCTGCCTTCCAGCTATCACCGTGACAGCCAGCTGATGAAGGCCCCTCTGTTGCGGGCGGTAAGCCGGGCCCGGTCGCTGCTCCCGGTCCTCACCCGGCTGGTCTCGGGCCTGCGCGTGAATCCGCAGGCGCTGGCCGAGGCCTGCGACGACGGTCTTTATGCCGCCCACGAGGCCTGCCGCCGGGCGGCAGCCGGCATGGCCTTCCGGGATGCCTACGGGGAGGTCGCCGGCGAGATTCTCGCCGAGCGTTTCCAGCCCGACCGCGACGCCCTGAGCGGCAGCCACACCGGCGGCGTGGCCCGCCCGGGCATCAGCGCCTGCGAGGTCGAAATCGCCGGTCGGCGGGAGTGGCTGGCCTGCCTGCGCCGGCGTCAGCAGCAATCCATTCAAGCATTGTGGAGTGATGATTCATGAACAAGGGCAAGATCGTACTCGCCTTCTCCGGCGGCCTGGATACCAGTTATTGCGCCCTGTGGCTGCGTGAGCAGGGCTGGGCGGTGCATACCGTGACCGTGGACACCGGCGGTTTCGACCGCGAGGAACTGGCGGCCATCGAAGCCTCGGCCAAACGCGCCGGCGTGGCCGGGCATCGGGTGATTGATGCCCGCGAGGCCCTCTTCCATCGCTTCCTGCGCTTTCTCATTTACGGCAATGTGCTGCGGGGGCACAGCTATCCCCTGTGCGTGTCCGCCGAGCGGGTCTGTCAGGCCGAGGCCGTGGCCGAGCATGCCCTGGCCATCGGTGCCGATGCCCTGGCCCATGGCTCCACCGGGGCCGGCAATGACCAGATTCGTTTTGATGTGGCCTTCCAGTCCCTGGCACCGGACTTGCCCATCATCACCCCCATCCGCGACCAGGGCCTGTCTCGCCAGCAGGAGGTGGATTACCTCACCGCCCACGGCATCGAGGTCCCGCCGGCCACCGGGACCTACTCGGTCAATGCCGGGCTCTGGGGCACCACCGTGGGCGGTGCCGAGACCCTGGACAGCTGGCCGGAACTGCCTGAATCCGCCTGGCCGGGGGGCGCGCCCGCGGCGCGGGCGGACGAGAGCCGGGAGTTGATCATCGCCTTCGAGCAAGGCGTGCCGGTGAGCCTTGATGGCGAAGCCCTGGCGCCGGTGGCCCTGATCGATGAGCTGGCGGTCATGGCCGAGCATTTTGGCATCGGTCGCGGCGTGCACCTGGGCGACACGATTCTCGGCATCAAGGGCCGGGTGGGATTCGAGGCCGGTGCCGCGCTGTTGCTGATCACCGCCCACCGGGAGCTGGAGAAACTGGTGCTGTCGGGCAAGCAGCTGTTCTGGAAATCCCAGCTCGGCGACCTCTACGGCAGCCTCATTCATGAAGGCCAGGCCTACGACCCCCTGCTGGGGGATCTGGAAGCCTTTCTTGAACACAGCCAGGCCCGGGTCAGCGGCGAGGTCCGCCTGCGCCTGCATCCGCGCGCGGTGACCGTGCTTGGTCAGCGTTCACCCTACTCGCTCATGGACGCCAACACGGCAGCCTACGGCGAGGCCAATCACCTCTGGAGCGGTGACGATGCCCGCGGCTTTGCGCGGGTGTATGGGGTGGGCCAGCGCCTGGCGGGGCAGGCGGCCCAGGAGGCACAGGAGGCACAGTCTCCGCTGCGAGGGCTGAAGTGTGGTTAGGGGTAAGGAGTGAGGGGTCAGGGGTGAGCCATGTCGCCGCCCCGTCCCAAGCCCAAATTGGTTTTCCTTTGCGTCTTTGCGCCTTTGCGCGAGACCAACCAGAGTCAGCAACATGCGTATTCAAGTGGACAAGATCGCCTCCGTCACCCGCAACCTGGGCCTGGACCGTGCCCTGACCCTGTCGCGGGAGATCGTGGTGGAGCCCGGCTCGGTGATTGCCGCGCGGGTGCTCAATGACAAGAACAGCTACAACGTGCTCGAAGATGTCTTCGGCCGGCTCAACCAGGTCAACGCCGGTGACCTCATCGTCGGTGCCCTGGGGCATCGCAATGCCCTGCATGGCTATGAAGGCCGCATGCCGACGCAGGTCATGGCCGGCGATCACCTGCAACTGCTCAACCTGGGCGGGGTGATCGGCGACTGCATTTCCCACAACCCGGAAGTGGGTCCGCCCTTCGAGCTCGAGGTGCTCGGCCAGGTCATGGTCTATCCGGACTTCCAGTCCCGGCGCGGGGTACCGGCCCGGGTCGCCGCCCACGGGGTCGGCGGCGATGGCGGGCTACCCGACTGCCCGGTGGTCTATGTGGCCGGGACCTGCATGAACTCCGGCAAGACCGCTGCCGCTACCCGCCTGATCAAGGGCCTGCGCCAGACCGGGCTGAAGGTGGCCGGCTGCAAGCTCACCGGCATCTCGGCCCTGCGCGACATTCTCGAGATGCGGGATTATGGTGCCGCCTGGGTGATGGATTTCACCGATGCCGGCGCGGTCGGCACCGATCCGGGCAATGCCGCGGACTTGAGCCACCGGGTGTTCTCGGCCCTGGGCGAATATCGGCCCGATGTGATCGTGGCCGAGACCGGCGATGGCGTGATGGGCGAATACGGGGTGCAATCCATTCTGGCCGACCCGGAATTACGCGCACTCGCCGCGGCCTTTGTCTTCTGCGCCAATGACCCGGTGGGGGTCGCCGGCGGGGTGGATTACCTGCGAACCACTTTCGGCATCGAGACCGATGTGGTGACAGGGCCGGCCACCGACAATGCCGTCGGCCTGCGTTTCATCCACGATCACCTGGGGCTTGCCGCCCACAATGCCCGCCAGGATGGCGCGGGCCTGGTGGATCATATCCTCGCCCGCCTTCGCGAGCGGGCCGCTGAGCGGCAGGTGGCCTGATGGCGGGGCAGGCGAACAGGCCGATTACGGCCCTGATCCTGGGTGCGGCCGGCTACGGTGGTGGGGAACTGTTGCGTATTCTGCATGCCCATCCCGCGGTCGGCGAGGTCCAGGCGGTCTCCCGCTCCCATGCCGGCCAGCCCTGGCATGCCGCCCACCCCCGGCTGCGGGGCTTTGTCGAGGGCGAGTTTCTCGCCAAGCCCGATCTCGACACCCTGGCCGCGAGCGACTATCCGGTCATCTTCTCGGCCCAGCCCAATGGTTCTCTGGCGCGCGATTGGTCCGCCTTCTCGGCGGCATTGGCCGATCGTGAACTGCTGTCGCGGACGACCGTCGTTGATCTGTCCGGTGACTTTCGCCTCGGTGATGCCCAGGCCTACCAGGTGGCTTACGGCCAGCCCCATCCGGTACCGGAGGCACTGGGCCAATGGGTATATGGTTTGAGCGAGCATCAGGCCGAGGCCCTGCGCGGTGCCCGGCGCATTGCCAACCCCGGTTGTTTTGCCACCGCCGTGCAGCTGGCCTTGAAGCCCCTGCTGGAACTGGCCAGCCCCGATTGGCTGGCCATCACGGGTGTGACCGGCTCCAGCGGCTCGGGGGTCCATCCCAGCGCCACCACCCATCACCCGGAACGGGCCGATGATTTCCGTGCCTACAAGCCCTTGCAACACCAGCACGAGGCCGAGATCCGCCGTGCCCTGGCCGCCCAGGGTGGCCATGCTCTTAAGCTGGGCTTTGTGCCTCATTCGGCACCGATGGTGCGGGGTATCTTCATTACCGTGCAGGCCTATCTACCGGGTATGGACGAGGAAAGCCTGCGCCGGCATTACCAGGCCAGCTATGAGGGACGGCGCTTTATCCGACTAGTTGACGACTTGCCGCGAGTACATTCGGTGATCGGCACCAATGCCTGTGATCTGGGCCTGGCGGTGAGGGATGGTCAGGTGGTGGTGATGGCGGCGCTGGATAATCTCATCAAGGGGATGGCCGGGCAGGCGGTGCAGAACATGAATCTGGCTTTGGGGTTGGATGAGAGTAGTGGGTTGGGATAGTGCCCTTCGAAGTCGGTGACGGGGGTGCGTTCCGGCCCAGGTTCCGGTGGCCTTGCTCAGG
>NZ_JAYGII010000008.1:0-92840 GCF_034931365.1 Natronospira elongata | reverse complement strand
GTAATACCCCCCGGTTGGGCTGCGGGCGCTGGGGTTCCAGTGTGATTCCTCGTAGCCGACGGCCGCCAGCAGAATCCAGTCGAAATCATGCGCTGCAGCGGCCTGTCTGAAGTGGGTTTCATAACGGGGCAGTCGTTCCCTGACGCGACGATGGAGTCGGCGGATATCCACATAGTCGAAGACTTCGTAAAAACCGTAATAGCGGTCCAGTATGCGCTCCATGGCGCCGCTATCCTCGAAGTCGCCATACCAGTTCCCGATTTCACGGCGAAGCCGGTTGGCCCCGCGAGGCATGACCCATACGAGGGTGTCCGGTGCGCCGAGGTTGAAGCGAATCTCGAGCTCGGGGTAATAGCGCCGTGTGATCGCCACCAGGTTGGAGTCGGCCACTGTGCAGTCTACCCGCCGTTCCCAGACGAAACGCAGTAGCTGTTCCGTATTCAGTTCGTTTGTGGTCTCGAACTCCAGGTCGGGATAATCCGCCTGGAGTGCCTGCAGGCGGTCGTGATAGCTGGTACCTTCCATGACGAGTAAGGAGACTTCCTCCAGATCGTCTACTCCCTGGGGTTCGGCACCGCCACGGCGACAGACCACCTGCTGCTCCACTGTTTGGTATCCGGGCCCGGTCCGGATCCGGTCCAGTCGCTCTTCGGTACGCGAAATGCCCGCGGCGCCGATATCGCCTTCGCCGTTCTCAATCCGCTCGATAATCTCCGCGACACTATGGACCCGCTCATATTCGACCTCGACGCCAAGATGCTCGGCGAAGGCCTGGGTCAGGTCGTATTCCAGCCCTTCAGGTTGGTCGTCCCGGTTGATGTAGAAGGTGGTGGGGCTGTTGCGAGTCAATACATGCAGTCGACCGCTTTCCCGGATCTCTTCCAGGCGTTTGTCCCCCGGTCCGGACTCGCCGCAGGCGGCAAACAGGGTGATTAGCAAGCCTGCGAGGAAGAGCCGGCCACTGGATTTCGCAAAGGCCAGGGTACTTCCGATATCATTTCCGTTAGTGGAAATTGGCATACGCCCCCCCCCCTCCGTTTGGTAGGAGTACTCTGAATATAGCAGGCGCGCCGGCCATATTTCCGCTGTTCAGGGTATTATTCTGGGGCCTCCCCTGATCGAGGGGGTAGCTTGGCGTTTCGGGTATCAGAGACAGCAATCGTTTCGGTCGGCTTCTGGGGCTGAGCACGCCTTGGGGCGTGGATGTTCCCCTGGAAGGCCAGGTCTCTGCGCTGGCTTGGCGCGGTAAGGACTTGTCGGCTGGTTTTGGATTGGAATTGGACCTTGAGAGAGAACAATGAGAAAAACAGTGTTTGTCGTGCTTTTTGGGGCTGCCTTTTCGGCGGTAGCGGCGGATAAAACGCTCGATTGCGATAATCCGAAAACGACGCTGCAAGTGAATGAGTGCGCCGCTATGGCATTGGATGCGTCGCGGGAAGAGATGGCGGCGTATCTGGAGGCGAGTCTGGAGCATAATGGTTTTGATCCTGAGCTGGTCGAGGCAATCGAATCGGCTCAGGAGCAGTGGGATAATTATGTCGATTCTCACTGCGGCTCGGTCTATACGCAGTGGCGTGACGGTACGATTCGCGATGCCAAGGCGCTGTCCTGCAAGACTCGGCTGACGAGGCAAAGAACCCACGAGATCTGGCTGAATTTCCTGACTTACATGGATAGTACCCCGCCGGTTCTGCCCGAGCCGGCGAAGTGACACATGGGTGGGTAATTGCCTAAGGGAGGGCACGGTGGATATTGAGGCGATCGCCAGGCAGGCGAGGGAGACCATTCCGGGGCTGGAGGGGGATGACGAGCGCCTGCAGCAGCATGCCTTGCGTCTGCTTTCCGCTGCCCGTAGCCGGGAGGGCTGGGAAGAGGATGATCAGGCCATGCGTGAGCGGCTGCTTGCGAGGCTTCTTGAGTTGCCCGTCCCGGCGACCGCTTCAGTCGATCGAAATGCTTCGCCGCGCCAGCCGGTGCGGACTGTTCCCACGGATGCCCAGATTGAGTCACTGGTTGGTAAGGCCTTCAGTGCGCCAAGCGATGGCTCGCGAGCCCGTGCGGCGGTCTTGGCGGGTCGTGCCTGGCTGAATGTGAAGCAGGCTACCGCGGGCTTGGGCTTTTGGCAGCGGTGGCGGAGTCGGTTGCGGGCCCGGCGGTTGATCGCCCGGCGGCGGCGTGAGCTTGAGCACTAATCGTCCCTCTTCCTGTCTATACTGGGTTGGGGCGGATTGGTTCGAGGAGGGGTAATGACAGCTATCTCGCGATGCCTGCTGATGGGCGTGCTGGTCCTGGGGCTCGGCGGCTGTATTCCCATGCTGATTCATGAGGCCGAGACGCCGGCGACAGAGGGGCGGGTATTGGATGGTGTTGATGGTGAGCCGGTGGCCGGAGCACAGGTGACATTGCTCCGGGTCCGGGGCTCCCGGGACACGGATCCGCTCAAGGTGACGGCGGTGAGCGATGAGGAGGGCCGTTTCCTGCTTGAAGAGCGCAGCCGTCGTCGTGTCGTCATGGCCATGGCGGGCAGTCATTTGGCGGAGTTCCCGGTGGTTGCCCACGAAGAATCGTCTGATCGTAGCGCTCACACGCTTGTGAAACTGCCTTCCCGGAGCCGGGCGGGGAGCCCTCCGCGTCCGGCGGTTTTGCTGCTGCTGCCCGATAATCCTAACCCGCTGCCCTCCGACTGTCGTGGCGCGAGTAATTCGCTCTATGCCCTGCATGCTGCCGAGCGCCTGCCTGAATGGCGGGAGCAAGCGTGGTTTCGTGAGCAGGTGCTCAGTGATACCAACACGCTTCGGCAGTTTGCCGACAGCCTGTATGAGTTGCTGGAGCGTGGCTTTGGCTCCCCTGACTGTTTCCGCAACGAGGAAGTCGTCGAACGCGTGGCGGCAGCCCGCAAGAATGTCCGCATGCTGATTGAGGAGGAGCCTTATTATCGCTCTTCGAGGGGTAATAGGGCGGCGTTGCCTGCGCCAGGCTCGGTGCGCCCCGGTGATTATCCGGCACCCGAGGGCTATGGCAGTGAAGTCCGCTTTGCGGGGATGAAGGGCAGGATGGCCTTTGTGCTGGATGGCGAGGGGGTGGTCTCGCATGTGATCTTTGAGCCGCAGGCGGTGGTGAAGGGCGATGTGACGGCGGTGGAGCCGTCCTTGTCGATGGTCAGTGAGCAGCTGTCTGGCGTGCTTGGCGGGTCACCTAGGGAGAAGGACTGGAAGCATCGGGTCTGGGATGATCCGGCCCAGGAACATGTCTATGAGGCCATGGTGCTGGACACGGCCGGGGGCGGCAATGTCACGCGGGTGATGCTGAGAAGCCGGGACCCGGCCCGTCTGTGTGGTTCGGAGGATGGCTTCCCGGACTGGTTCGACGATCTTCAGAGGGCGATTGTGGCGGATCGGCGTGAGGCGGTCGCCAATGCCCTGGATTATCCCTTCCTGGATCACGCCGGGGCGGTGATGGGTGTTGAGCCCGAGCAGCGTCTGCACTTTGATGATGCCACCGAGTTTCTCGGGCGATATGAAGCAGCGGCAGTGCAGCAGATGCTGGCAGGGCTTGTCGATATGGACAGCCCGGACTGTGATCCCTATGGTTTTGAAGGCAGGCTTGCCGGCTACGCGCTACCGACAGCGCCGGGCGCGATCCAGGCTTACCCGAAGGCGGGGGAGTGGCGGCTCGTGCTGCGGTATTATCAGCCCTGATGGCGAGCCATTCCGGCGATTTGGATTTGGAGGTTTAGGCCGATGAGTTTTGAGACAGAAGATTACCCGGGTGTGGCAGCCAAAGCCCCCGACGAGACCCTGGGATTCCGCTTCAACCACACCATGCTGCGGGTAAAGGACCCGGAAGCCTCGCTGGCCTTTTACAGCCACGTGCTCGGCATGCGGGTGTTGCGGCGGCTGGATTTCGAAGAGATGGAATTTTCCCTGTACTTTCTCGCGCGCCCCGACCCGGAAGAGGCGATTCCCGAGGATCGTGCCGGACGGACGCGCTGGACATTCAGTCAGCGGGGCATTCTGGAGCTGACCCACAATTGGGGCACGGAGAATGATCCCGACGCCCATTACCACGATGGCAACAGTGAGCCCCAGGGCTTTGGCCATATCTGCTTCTCGGTCCCGGACCTGGACAAGGCGATTGCCTGGTTTGACGCCAATGACGTTGAGTACGTCAAGCGGCCAGAGCAGGGCAAAATGAAGGACATCGCCTTCATCAAGGACCCAGACGGCTATTGGATCGAAATCGTGCAGGCCGACCGGATGGCACGAATTGGCGGCTGAGATGCGGCCGTTCGAGAATCGCCGCTTGTACTGGCAGAGGCTGCGCCAGATGGGGCGGTGGCCTTATGTGCTCCGTTACGGCGTGCTGGGCTGGGCATTGCCGGTCGCCGTGGTGGGATTGGGGCTGCTGGCCTTCAGTACGCGACAGCTGCCCTCGCTCGCATTCATGGCCTGGACATTGCTTGTTGCCGTGCCCCTTTTCGGGGTGCTGCTCGGCTTGTGGTCCTGGCAGGACAATGAACGGCGCTTTGGTGACGACTGATTTTGTCTCGATCATCTGCTTTTGCTCGGCTCGCCGGTTCTTATAACTCACTCCCGCGCTGCGGGGCCCATTAAAACAAAGAGGGTAGGGAGGTCGGTTCAATGAAGTGTATTCGTTTTCAGCAGGGGCTGGTTCTTGTTTGTGCTGCAGCATTCGGGATCTCGCCGGCCACGGGGCAGGAGGATCTGGAAGGTTCCGGCGATCATCCGGAGATTCCGCGTTTGGCGGATTCTTACATTGTTCACCATGAGCACGCGGATTACGCTCGGCTGACGATACCCACCGGTCCCTATCGTGATGGCGCAGTTGAAAACAGTGAGTCGCTTGAGGGGCAGGTACTGAAACTGAGTTATCTCTTCCGTGACGGGGATGTTGCGGAACTTCGGGTCAAGCGAAGCCATCTTGAAGCCCTTGAGGGGCGGGGCTTCGAGATTCTCTACACGGGCAGCGATGCCGAGCTGGGTGGCCGGGACGGGCGTGCCTTTCTTGCCCGGGGAACCAATATTTTTGAGCGTGGTGCTCGAGGTTGCTGCCATCTTGCCAACCGTAACCGCAACATCCATTACATCGCGGCCCGGTCGGCAGATGGTCGAACCCTGGCGGCAATTGCAATCTACAATGCCCGCAGAGCGGATGGGCCGACAGTGGCCAAGGCCATTGTGACCGCCGATGAAATGGATACCACCATGGATCATGTTCCGCTCAGTGCGGATGAGATGCAGGCGGGAATTGTCGAACACGGTCGGGTGGCGGTGCAGGATATTCTGTTTGAATTCGACAGTGATTCCATCTTGCCTGATTCAGCGGATGCTCTGGCAACGATTGCGGAACTGATGGAATCCCGGCCGGACATGCGGCTTCTGGTTGTCGGCCATACGGATAACGTTGGAGATTTCGACTATAACCTGCAACTGTCCATGACCCGGGCGGAATCCGTGTCGCAATGGTTGCAGGATCGCCATGGTATCGATGGTGATCGGCTCCAGAGTGCCGGCGCCGGGATGATGGCGCCGATTACTACCAACCGGACCGAGGAAGGGCGAGCCCTGAACCGCCGGGTTGAGCTGGTTGAACGCTGAGTGACAGGATATTGTCTTCGTGAGAAACCGGTCCCATAAGCCTTGAGTCTCGAGGTGGCTCAGGTCGGGAATGTCCCACTGAGGCCAGTTCTGAATAAAGAAACGGCGGCGTCGGATGACGCCGCCGTTTTTCTTGCCAGATCGGAGGGCTCTCCGAATCAGCGGTCGAAGCGGTCCAGGTTCATGACCTTGGTCCAGGCGTCGATGAAGTCCTGGACGAAGAGCTCGTCGGCGTCATTGGAGGCGTAGGCCTCGGCGACGGCACGGAGCTCGGTGTGTGAACCGAAGATCAGGTCCACCGGGGTGGCGGTCCACTTCACTTCGCCGTTGCTGCGATCGCGGCCGATGTAGACGCCCGGATCGTCGGAGGACTGCTCCCACTGGGTGGACATGTCCAGCAGGTTGACGAAGTACTCATTGCTCAGCTTGCCGGTGCTGTCCACGAACAGGCCGTGCTCCACGTCGTTGGCGTTGGCGCCAAGGGCCCGCATGCCACCGACCAGAACGGTCATTTCCGGTACCGTCAGGTCAAGCAGGTCGGCGCGGTTGACCAGGGCCTCGGTGGGAGAAAGCCGGCTGTCTTCGCGGTAGTAGTTGCGGAAGCCGTCCGCCCGCGGTTCCAGCACGGCAAAGCTTTCCACGTCGGTGTCTTCCTGGCTGGCATCGGTGCGGCCGGGCTCGAAGGGCACCGTGACGTCATGGCCGGCCTCGCTGGCAGCCTGCTCGATGGCCGCCGCGCCGCCGAGCACGATCAGGTCGGCCAGGGAGACGCGCTTGTTGCGGCGCTGACTGTCGTTGAAGTCGTTCTTGATGCCTTCAAGGGTGTCCAGTACCCGGTCCAGTTCCTCCGGGTTGTTAACTTCCCAGCCGCGCTGGGGCTCCAGGCGGATGCGGGCACCGTTGGCGCCACCACGCATGTCACTGCTGCGGAAGGTGGCGGCAGAGGCCCAGGCGGTGCGGACCAGTTCAGCCACGGTCAGGTCCGTATCAAGGATCTCCGCCTTCAGCCGGCGTACGTCGCGGTCATTGATCGGGCGATAGTCGGCCTCGGGGACCGGGTCCTGCCAGATCATGGCCTCGTCCGGGACTTTCGAGCCCAGATAGCGAGAGCGCGGGCCCATGTCGCGGTGGGTCAGCTTGAACCAGGCCCGGGCGAAGGCTTCCTCGAACTCCTCGGGGTTCTCCAGGAATCGCTTGGAGATTTCCCGATAGGCCGGGTCCTTTTTCAGCGACAGGTCGGTGGTGAACATGATCGGCGCATGACGCACGCCCTCTTCGTGGGCGTCGGGCACCAGGTTGGCGGCCTGGCCGTCCTTGGGCACCCACTGGATGCCGCCGGCCGGGCTTTCGGTCTGTTCCCATTCAAAGGCGAACAGGTTCTCGAAGAACTGGTGGGTCCAGCGGGTGGGGTTGGCGGACCAGGCCCCTTCAAGGCCACTGGTGAAGGTGTCGGCGCCCTTGCCACTGCCACACTCGTTCTGCCAGCCCAGGCCCTGCTGCTCGAGCGGGGCGTCGGTGGGTTCGGGGCCGACGCAGTCCTGGGACACGGCGCCGTGGGCCTTGCCGAAGGTGTGCCCACCGGCGATCAGGGCGACGGTCTCTTCGTCGTTCATGCCCATGCGGCCGAAGGTGGTGCGGATCTGTTCGGCGGCAGCGAGGGGGTCGGGCTTGCCGCCCGGGCCTTCCGGGTTCACGTAGATCAGGCCCATCTGGGAAGCGGCCAGGGGACGGTCCAATTCGCCGCCTTCATTGATGCCCTCGCCGTGGCGTTCATCGCCCAGCCAGACGGATTCGGGGCCCCAGTAAACCAGGTCGGGCTCCCAGTCATCGTCGCGGCCACCGGCGAAGCCATAGGTTTCAAAGCCCATGGACTCCAGAGCCACGTTGCCGGTGAGGATCATGAGGTCGGCCCAGGAGAGGCTGCGGCCGTACTTTTGCTTGACCGGCCATAGCAGGCGCTCGGCCTTGTCCAGGTTGACGTTGTCCGGCCAGCTGTTGAGGGGCTCGAAGCGCTGTTGGCCGCCGCCGGCGCCACCCCGACCGTCGAAGACTCGATAGGTGCCGGCACTGTGCCAGGCCATGCGGATGAATAGGGGGCCATAATGGCCCCAGTCGGCCGGCCACCAGTCCTGGGAGTCGGTCATGACTTCTTCGATGTCGCGCTTGACCGCTTCCAGGTCCAGCTCGCTGAAGGCTTCGGCGTAGTCGAAGTCTTCACCGTAGGGATTGGAGCGGGGGTCGTGATTGCGGAGCGGGCTGAGATCCAGCTTGTTGGGCCACCAGTAGTCGGCCGAACGGGGAGGCTGTTCGGCGATGGCGGGGCCCGAGAGGGCGATGGATGACAGCAAGGCTGCTGTCGCCGCCGCCAGGGGCAAGGTGAGTTTATTCATTGCAGAACTCCCTGTTGTTTGTAACGCTGTTGGAAAATCCCCTATAGCCTAGTTTTTTCAGAGTAAGCGTTCCAATTGATTGTTGCTATATGGTTGATTGAAATATTTTTGTAATGGGCTGCATCGTGGCGTCGTCGTCCGGTGGAGCCAAAGCCTTTTCATCAAACCCGGGAAGCCTCATGAGCAAAGAGAATCCATCGTCCTATCAGCCCCCTCGCGTCTGGCAGTGGGAAGAGCCGGAGAACGGAGGGCGATTCGCCAGTATCAATCGCCCGGTCGCCGGGGCAACCCATGAGCAGGATCTGCCGGTAGGCCGGCATCCCCACCAGCTCTACTCCCTGGCCACACCCAATGGCGTGAAGGTGACGGTGCTGTTCGAGGAGCTGCTGGAACTCGGGATCAAGGAGGCAGAATACGATGCCCACCTGATCAATATCCTCGAAGGCGAGCAGTTTGGCAGCGGATTCGTGGACGCCAACCCCAATTCCAAGATTCCGGCCATGGTGGACCATAGTAGCGAGCCGGCCACGCGCGTGTTCGAATCCGGCGCCATTTTGCTCTACCTGGCCGAGAAGTTTGAGGCCTTTCTGCCCACCGGCCATGCCGCCCGGACCGAAACCCTGAATTGGCTGTTCTGGCAGATGGGCAGCGCGCCACTTGTAGGCGGTGGCTTTGGGCATTTCTATGCCTATGCGCCGGAATACTACGAATACCCCATCAATCGTTACACCATGGAAACCAAGCGCCAATTGGACGTGCTGGACCGTCGCCTGGCCGATCAGCCTTATATCGCCGGCAAGGAATACAGCATTGCCGACATGGCGATCTGGCCCTGGTACGGGGTGCTGGTTCTGGGGCGGCTCTATGATGCGGCCGAGTTTCTGGCCGTGCATGAATACAAGCATCTGCTGCGCTGGGCACGTCAAATCGATGAACGACCGGCGGTTCAGCGTGGGCGCATGGTGAACCGCATCTGGGGCGAGCCCGAGGAGCAGCTCCCGGAACGGCATGACGCCAGCGATTTCGAGCACCGCACGCAGGACAAGCTGGACCAGGCCAAGTCGGAAAGCTGACAGCGTCGAATCAGAACAAGCCGTGTTAGCCTTTCCGGTCTGTTGATTCAGGCCGGAGGCGAGCATGTATTACGATCAAGCGAAGTCGGGGCTGTTCAAGGGCATGAACCCCACAGTGACCGTGGCATCCCTGGCGGTCATGGTGGTGGCCCTGGTGTTCGGCGCCTTTCATACCGAAACAGTGGCTGGCGTATTGGCCTCGGTGCGTGAGCAGGTCAATCCATTCCTCGAGTGGTATTACGTCTTCGTGGTGGCCCTGCTGCTGTTTCTGATGATCTGGCTGGGCATCGGGCGATACAAGAACGTTCGGCTCGGGCATGACCTGGAGCAGCCCGAATTCGCTTTCTTCTCCTGGGTGGCCATGCTCTTCGCCGCCGGTACCGGGGTGGGGATTCTGTTCTGGGCCGTTGCCCAGCCCATCCTGCAGTTCGAGAACAATCCCTTCGTGGCCGAGGGCATGAGCCCGGAGGCGGCCCAGGTGGCCATGCGCTTGACGTTTTTCCATTGGGGCTTGAATGGCTGGGCCATTTTCTCCTTCGTGGGCCTGGTGCTTGGCTATTTTGCCTTCCGGCGGGACCTGCCCTTGACCATCCGTTCCGGCTTGCAGCCATTGCTGGGCCGGCATTGCCACGGGCCGGCGGGTAACCTGGTGGACACCCTGGCGGCCTTTGCCACCGTCTTTGGCATTGCCACCACCCTGGGTCTTGGGGTTCAACAGATGAATGCGGGGCTTACGCAAGTGTTTGACCTTGCCCCCAGCGTCACGCTTCAGCTTGCGGTTACCTTCGGCATCATGGGGATTGCCACGCTGTCGGTGGTTTCCGGCGTCAAACGAGGGGTGAGGGTGCTTTCGGAGCTCAACTTCTGGCTGAGCGTGGGCGTGGTGTTTTTCCTGATCGGTTTTGGCCCCACCCATCACCTGATTGCCATGACCCTGGAAAGTGCCGGCGCCTATGTAGGCAGTCTGGTCAACATGACCTTCTATACCAATGCTACCCATGACGATGGCTGGCAATCGGAGTGGACGGTGTTCTTCTGGGGCTGGTGGCTGGCCTGGTCGCCCTTTGTGGGCATGTTCATCGCCCGAATCTCGCGGGGCCGGACCTTCCGGGAGTTCGTCATGGGGGTCTTGCTGGTGCCCACCGTGATTACCATGGTCTGGATCGGCCTGTTCGGTGGTACCGCCCTGTATCAGGAGCTTTTCGGCGATGGCGGAATCGTGGAGGCGGTGAACGAGGATGTGGCAACGGCGCTTTTCGTCACCGTTGAGGGCATGGGTCTTGGCCTGTTGGGGTTGATTGTGTCCCTTGGCCTGATTCTATTGATCGGCACCTACCTGATCACTTCCGCCAATGCCGGGACCTTGGTGATCAATACCATTCTCTCAGGCGGTGATGCCGAACCGCCCACGTTCCATCGAATTCTCTGGGGAGTCATTCTGGCATTGTTGACCGCGGTCATGCTGGTGGCAGGCGGGCTGGAGACCCTGCAGTCGGCGGTGATCATGGCCGCCATGCCGTTCTCTCTGATTATCCTCGGCATGGTATTCGGTCTGATTCGCTCATTGCATGCGGAACGCTACGCAGCTCGGGCCGGTGAGCGCTTCGAAGCTCCGCGTGAGCCCTGGGCGGATCTGGACGATGCCGGTGTGGAGCCGACGACCGTGTCCACTGATCAGCTCCACAAGGCCAATTGATCCGAACTGCCGGAACATGGGGAGCGGCCGGGCCTCGATCTGAAACCGTTTGAAGGGCCAGATCGAAGCCCGGCCGGCTTTATCCTTCCGAGACCAGGTCCCGATAGGCGTGCCAACTGGCATGGCCCAACAGGGGCAGGGTCACCGCCAGGCCGATCAGGAAGAACGCGAGGCCGGCGAAGGTCACCACGCTCAATATCAATCCCCATACCAGCATCGGCCAGAAGTTTCTCTGGACCACCGCCAGGCTGATGATGGCCGCTTCCAGTACGCTGGTTCTGGGTTGATCCAGAAGCCGCGGAATGGATACCACGCTGAGCGCAAAGGCCGTGAAGGCCAGCACCATGCCAATCAGGCTCCCGACAATCACCATGGTGATACCGGGGGTGGACAGCAGCAGTTCGCTATAGACCATGCCGGGGCTGTCCAGGACCGGAATATTGGTGCCGAAGAAGAGGGCGAACAGCAGGGTGGCGAAGCGGATCCAGGCGAGCAGGAAGACCATCAGCAACACGCCCAGCAGGAAGATCTGGGTGGTGTTGGTCCGCCAGGCCAGAAAGCCGGCTGACAGGGAGGGTTGCCGCCCTTCTGCCAGATCGCGGCTCATGGTATAGGTACCGACCGCAACAATCGGGCCCATGAGCATGAAACCGGCCACCAGCGGCAGCAGCCAGTACCCCTGGCCGGCGGCCCACAGGCCGAGAATGAGCATCAGGCTGACGCCCACCCAGATCAGGCCATAGGCGAGGCTGCTTTGTGGGCATTGGCGCAGGTCCTGCCAGCCGGCCCTGAGCCAGGACCAGGGCCGATCAACCGGAACGGTATGAATTGTTACCGGATTGCCCCCACCCAAGTCGAGCTTGCCCGCATCTGCTTCGCTCATCTCTTTGTCCTCCATGTTTGCCTGAGACAAGCATAGCAGGCCTGAGACCGGGCAAAAGCAATTTGTGGCAGGGCTCTCAGCCCTCGTCGGTAGCGGTCTCGCGGGACAGGCGCAGGGCTTCTTCGGCCAGTGATTGACGCCGGAAAATCAGACTCAGGCGGCTGCCGCCCAGTTGATACCAGAGTACGGCCGAGCGAATGCCGGCCAGGAGCAGACTGCGGATACGATTGACCACCCGCGGGTTCTGAAGATGACTGTCGTTGCCGCTGACCATGATGCGCGGATGAATCTGGCCGGCGGTTTCGCTATAGGTATCGGCCAGTCCGGCGAAGACATTGTCGTGGTCGCGACCGAAGTGGGCCACGGAGCGCTCGGCATTGTTGATGCCGCTGCCGAGCTTTTCCAGCAGTTGCGGGTTCTTTCGCAGCTTGCGGGCAATGTGCATGACCCCAACGGCGTATCGGGTGAGCATCATGTCCTCATCGGGCACTCGCTCGGTGAGCAGTCGATGGAAAAGGCGCAGGCCCTGGCTCACGGCTTTGATGCCGCCAAAGATTTCTTCGGTCTGTTCAGCGTCTCGGGTGAGCACGCTGAGCACGGCGGTATCCAGGATGGTATTGTCCGTCTGCCCCTGGCGGGCGAGATCATGGACACCTTTCACCGATTGAAACACCCCCGCCAGAGCAAGGACGCGATCACGACGTTTGGACATCAGGCTGTCTCCCGCCTGGGAATGGATGAAGGGTTCTCGGCGCGAATGGCCTGATCAATGACGGCACCCCCCAGGCATTCCTCTCCCTGGTAGAAGACCACGTACTGCCCGGGGGTGACCGCACGCTGGCGATGATCGAATCGCACCGCCAGCCGGTCTTCTGACAGCAACTCGACCTCGCAGGTCTGATCGGCCTGGCGGTAACGGGTCTTGGCGCTACAGCGAAAGGGGAAGTTTGTAGGTGCCTGCAACCAGTGTGGCTGGGCGGCGATCAGGCCGACATGCTGGAGCAGGGGATGATCATGACCCTGCACGGCAATCAGGGTATTGTCGCGGACGTTCTTGTCGGCGACGTACCAGGGCGCATCCGGGTAGCCCGGCACACCGCCGATACCCAGGCCCTGACGCTGACCTATGGTGTAGTACATGGCGCCCTGGTGTTCACCGATCTCTTGCCCGTCCGGGGTCAGGATGGGCCCGGGCCGGGCCGGCAGGTAGTTGCCCAGGAACTGGCGGAAGGCGCGTTCGCCGATGAAGCAGATGCCGGTGCTGTCGCGCTTGGCGTGATTATGCAGACCGGCTTCCACGGCGATTTCCCGGACCCGTTCCTTTTCCAGCTCACCCACCGGGAACAGGGTCTTGGCGAGCGCCTCCGGGTGAATGCCATGGAGGAAATAGGTCTGGTCCTTGTTGCCATCCAGGCCCTTGAGCAGGTGGGCTCCGTACTCGTCACGTCGGACCCGGCAATAGTGTCCGGTGGCAATCCAGTCGGCACCCAGGCGCAAGGCATAGTCCAGGAAGGCCTTGAACTTGATCTCGGTGTTGCAGAGCACGTCGGGGTTGGGGGTTCGGCCGGCGGAATATTCCTCCAGGAAATAGCTGAACACCCGTTCCCGGTACTCGGCGGCGAAACTGACCCGCTGAATCGGGATGTCCAGTTCTTCCGCGACGCGGCGGGCATCCTGAAAGTCTTCGGCGGCGGTGCAATAGCCCTGCTCATCGCCTTCCGCCTCGGCATCCCAGTTGTCCATGAACAGGCCGCGCACGTCATAGCCCTGTTCCACCAGCAGGTAGGCGGAGACGGCGGAATCCACGCCACCGGAGAGCCCGACGACGACGGTTTGTGACTGCTTGTTGCGCATGGGGGTATTTTAACTGTTTGGATGAGGGGAATGCGATTGTGGGGAAAGTTCTGAGTTCCGAGTACTGAGTGCTGGGGAGGCAAATCCGCACTCAGTACTCAGCACTCGGAACTCAGAACTATTCCTCCGGCCAGCCATCGGGAAGATGGCTGAGCGCATCCAGGGGATAGCGTTTGCCGTTCAGGTAGTCATCCACGCAGCGCAGGACCAGGGGGCTGCGAAGGCGGGCCTGTTCGGCGGCGATTTCATCGCGGGACAGCCACAGGGTGCGGACAATGCCGGTGTCCAGGGCCTGGGTGGGGTTGTAGTGGCGGGCCTGGCCGCAGAAGTTGACCCGCAGGAATGTCTTGTCCCCCGAGGCTGTGCGCCAGAGATAGATGCCACTGATGGATTCGGGTTCGAAGTCGCGGGCGCTTTCTTCCTGGACCTCGCGAATGACGGCATCCACGAGGCTTTCACCCGGCTCCAGGTGGCCGGCGGGATTATTGAGCTGGAGTTGGCCGCGGATTTCTTCCTCGACCAGCAGGAAGCGGGCGTTTTCCTCGACGACCGCCGAGACCGTGACATTGGGTTTCCAGGTCATGGCCTAGACCCCCAGCTGCCGGAACTCGGTCTCCGGCTCGCTGCGATCCCACATCTGATCGAAGCGTTGGCGCAGTCGTCGCGCCTGGGTTGGATCATTCGGTGACCAGCGGCCCTCCAGGCGATCGGCCAGGGGGCGATAGAGATAGCCGGTCTCGTCGCTGACGATGAAGGCATCCGCTTCCTCGGCGTCTTCCCGGTGGGGACGGTGCAGGCTGACGTGGGAGCTGACCCGGCGAGCCAGCCGGATCAGACCATGCCCTTCCTTGATGGCGCGGGTAGGGTCCTGACAGATCACCCGCAGGCCGGTGTGGCGGCTGCGGATGACAAGCTGGCGTACGGCCTCCAGGAACTCGCTCTGGTCCAGTACCGCCGGTTCCAGGTCGCGGGTAAATATAAGCAGCTCACGACGCGTGGCCTCGGCCAGTTGCCGGGCGGCCTCCCGGCTGTCGTCACGGTACTCGAGGGAGCCGCCGGTGTTCTGCGGATCATCACTCATCAGGCATTTTCCTCGATCCGGCGGCGCATCATGCGGTGCTGAATGCCGGCCTCGTCGAATTCCGGCCCTTCGGCAACGAAGCCGTAGCGCTCATAGAAACCCAGGGCGACAGTCTGGCCATGAAGGTAGCACTCCGGGATGCCGGCGCTGCGGGCCTCGTCCAGCAGCGCCTGGAGGATGGCGCCGCCGACGCCATGACCGCGCCAGGGTTTGAGTACCGCCATGCGCCCGACCTTGCCGCTTTTGGCCAGGCGGCCGGTGCCAATGGCATTGCCCTCGGCATCTTCTGCGATCACATGGATGCAGTGGGGATCGTCCTCATCCCATTCCATCTCCAATGGCACCTGCTGCTCCTCGACAAAGACCGGTTCGCGGATGCTTCGCAGCAGGGGGACATCCTCGGGCCAGCGGGCCCGACGCACGCTGATGGCCTGTTTAGTCGTTTTCATCGGTCCACTCCAGTCGTCCCTTGTCCAGCCAGACACTGATCAGCTTACGACCAACCGCGCCGGGATCAAAGTCGGCCGGGAAGGGCTGGCGGGACAGCAGATGGTCCAGGGTGGCCTCGCAGCCCCGATCCCAGACCTCCATGTCGCCATCGACAAAAACATGCGGCCGCCCGTCCGGGCCTTCGCGCCAGATCGCCAGGATGTCGCTGCGCAGTTCAGGGGTGCGGCCGGCGGCCAGGGCCTGGTTCAGCGCCTCATGGGAGCCGTCGCCGGGGTCCGGTTCGGCGCGCAGCCAGGGCTTGGGCTCGGTGATGAAGCGTCCGAACCAGTCGGCCAGTTCCTCGTTGTCCCGCTCCAGCAAGGTGCTGAATAGATCCCGCAGCCGGTGAATGGCCTTGGGGTGCAGGCGGGGCCCGGCCTCGTCCAGCTCAAGATCGGGGTCGGCGTAGCGATGCCCCTCAGGCAATTGCTGGGTCACGAATTCGGAGAAGTCCGAAATCATGCCGGCGGTGTCCGGCGCCCTGAGCCCCACCGAGAAAGTCATGCAGTCGGGGCCGGCAAGGCCGAAGTGGGCCACGCCCGGTGGCAGGTAAAGCATGTCGCCCGGCTCCAGCAGCCATTCCTCGCGGGCCTGGAAGTGGCGGAGCACATCCAGCTCGCAGTCATCGCGGCGGCTGAGGTCGGCCGGCTCGGGGTCAATCGCCCAGCGGCGGGTGCCCCTTGCCTGCAGCAGGAAGACGTCATAGGCATCCACATGGGGGCCGACCGAGCCGCCGTTGACGGCATAGCTGATCATCAGATCGTCCATGCGCCAGCGAGGCAGGAAGTCGAAGCTGTCCAGAATGCGGGCGAGGGCGGGCAGGTGCTTGTCCACATCCTGGACCAGCAGCGTCCAGTCCCGCTCCGGCAGGTCGGCAAAGCGGCTCTCGCTGAAGGGGCCCTGGCTCAGGGTCCAGGGGCCTTCGGGCGGCCCCTGGACCAGGCGACTCTCCACATCCGGCTCGCAGGCCAGGCCGGCAAGCTCCTCGGGGCTCAGGGGTGATTCAAAGCCCGGCAGGATCTGGCGGTATAGGGCCGGTTTCTTCTGCCAGTAGCGGGACAGGAAGCGGGCCGGCTCCAGGCCCTCCAGGCGCAGCTTGTAGGGCCGGTCTGTCATCAGATGGCCCGGGCCTGTTCGGCGGCATTGCCGATATAGCTGGCCGGGGTCATGTCCTTGAGGCGGGTCTTGACCGCGCCGGGCAGGTCCAGGCTATCGATGAAGGCGGCCATGCCCGCCTGATCCACCCGCTTGCCGCGGGTCAGCTCCTTGAGCTTTTCATAGGGCGATTCAATACCGTAGCGGCGCATGACCGTCTGAATGGGCTCGGCCAGGACTTCCCAGTTGGCATCCAGGTCGGCCGCCAGGTGTTTGGGATCGGCCTCGAGCTTGCCCAGGCCCTTGTCCAGGGCGGCATAGGCAATCTGGCCGTAGCCGAAGGCGCTGCCCACATTGCGCAGCACGGTGGAGTCGGTCAGGTCACGCTGCCAGCGGGAAATCGGGAGCTTGTCGGCCAGGTGGCGGAGCATGGCGTTGGCCAGGCCCAGATTGCCCTCGGCATTTTCGAAATCGATGGGATTGACCTTGTGGGGCATGGTGGAGGAGCCCACTTCGCCGGCCACCGTGCGCTGCTTGAAGTAACCCATGGCGATGTAGCCCCAGATATCCCGGGACAGGTCGATCAGCACGGTATTGAGTCCGGCGGTGGCATCGAAGAGCTCGGCCATGTAGTCATGGGGCTCGATCTGGATGGTGTAGGGATTCCAGTCGATACCCAGGCTTTCCACGAACTTTTTCGCCAGGGCCGGCCAGTCCACTTCCGGGTAGGCGGCCATGTGGGCGTTGTAATTGCCCACCGCACCGTTGATCTTGCCCAGGATCTTCACGCCGGCAATGCGCGCCCGCTGGCGGCGAAGACGGTCGACCACATTGGCCAGTTCCTTGCCAAGGGTGGTGGGAGAGGCCGGCTGGCCGTGGGTGCGGGAGAGCATGGGCAGGTCCGCATACTCGTGTGCCAGGGCCCGCAGCTTCTCAATCAGATCATCTACCGTGGGCAGCAGGATCTCATCGCGGGTGTCGGCCAGCATCAGGGCATAGGACAGATTGTTGATGTCCTCGCTGGTGCAGGCGAAGTGGAAAAACTCGGATTTTTCATTGAGTTCCGCGTGATTTTTAACGCACTCTTTCAAGTAGTACTCCACCGCCTTCACGTCGTGATTGGTGGTGCGTTCGATTTCCTTGACCCGGGCAGCGTCGCTGCTGCCAAAGCCCTGGATCAGGGTCTCCAGCCAGGTTCGGGCATCACTGCTCAGTTCGGGCAGTTCACGGATGCCGGGCTCATCGGCCAGGGCGGCCAGCCAGCGCAATTCCACCAGGGCACGATAGCGGATCAGGCCCGCCTCGCTGCAGAGGGGGCGGAGGGCTTCGGTCTTGCCGGCGTAACGCCCGTCGAGGGGGGAGAGGGCGGTGAGTGCGTGCTCGCTCATCAATTTCCCTTATTGGTTTCGCGGAATGATAAAATCACCATTTTATCAGGAATGCCGCTGCAAGGGCTTGCCCGGCCCGGTGACAGGGGCGTTTTCACTTCCAGTCACGCAATCAACAGGAGCAGGACAATGTCGAGCAAGGGTTTCCGGATCGAAAAGGACAGCATGGGCGAACTCCAGGTGCCGGAAGAGGCGCTCTGGGGTGCTCAGACGCAGCGCGCCGTGGAGAACTTCCCCATCAGCGGTCTGCGCATGCCGCGTGCCTTTATCCGGGCCCTGGGCCTGGTGAAATGGTCGGCCGCCGCCGCCAACCGTGAGCTGGGCCTGATCGACGATGCGCGTGCCGACGCCATCCAGGCCGCCGCCGAGGAAGTCGCCTCCGGCCGCCATGATGCCCAGTTCCCGGTGGATGTGTTTCAGACCGGCTCCGGCACCAGTTCCAACATGAATACCAATGAAGTCATTGCCCGCCTGGCCAGTGACAAGCTCGGCGACAAGGTCCATCCCAACGATGACGTCAACATGGGCCAGAGCAGCAATGACGTGATCCCGACCTGCATCCATGTCAGCGCCGCGCTGGAAGTCAATGAGCGGTTGCTGCCCGCCATGCGCCATCTGGCCGGCACCATCGAGCGGCGTGCCGGGGAGCTGTCCGGTGTGGCCAAGACCGGTCGCACCCATCTGATGGATGCCATGCCGGTCCGTTTCGACCAGACCATGGGCGCCTGGGCGACCCAGATTCGCCGTGGCTGCAATCGAGTGGAGGCCACGCTGCCGCGCCTTTACGGTCTGGCCCAGGGTGGTACCGCAGTGGGTACCGGTATCAATGCCCACGAGAAGTTCGCCGGCAGTTTTGCCCGCCACCTGTCCGAGCGGACCGGCCTGGACTTTGAGGCCGCCGAGGACCAGTTCGAGTCCATTGCCACTCAGGACACGGCGGTGGAGCTTTCCGGCCAGCTCAAGACCGTGGCCGTGTCGCTGATGAAGATCGCCAATGATCTGCGCTGGATGAACAGTGGTCCTCTGGCCGGTCTTGGCGAGATTACCCTGCCGGCCCTGCAGCCCGGCTCCTCCATCATGCCCGGCAAGATCAACCCGGTGATTCCCGAAGCGGTGTGCATGCTCTCCGCCCAGGTGATCGGCAATGACGCCACCATTACCGTCGGCGGCCAGTCCGGCAATTTCGAGCTCAACGTCATGCTGCCGGTGATCGGCTACAACCTGCTGCAGAGCATTGAGCTGATCGCCAACGGCAGCACCCAGCTTGCCGACCGTGCCATTGATGGTTTCAGCGTCAACGAGGGCAATCTCAAGGAAGCCCTGGAGAAGAATCCCATCCTGGTGACCGCCATGAATCCGGTCATTGGTTATGAGAAGGGCGCGGCGGTGGCCAAGAAGGCCTATGCCGAAGGGCGTCCCATCCGGGACGTGGCCCGGGCGGAGACGGATCTGTCCGAGGAAGATCTCGACCGGCTGCTGGATGCCGTGGAGCTTACTCGGGGCGGGATCAAGGGTTGAGGCCCGCGGTGGCGACCGTGAGCGACAGGATGCTCAGGGACCGTCTGCTGGCGACGCTGGCGGGTTCACGCCCGCCGGCGGATCTGGTTCGGGAAGCCAGGCTTGGCGTGCACGGCGATGTGCCGGCAGGCCTGATGCGCCCGGAGCAGCCACGACCGGCGGCCGTACTGGTGCCGGTCGTGGACCGTGCCGATGGTCCGGGCCTGATGCTCACCCGCCGTACCGATCATTTGCCCGATCACCCCGGTCAGATCTGTTTTCCTGGCGGCAGCTTCGAGGCTCAGGATGCCGATGCGGTCTCTGCCGCGCTGCGCGAGATGCAGGAAGAGGTGGGTATTGGCCCCGCGGGCATCCGGGTAGAGGGCTTTCTGCCGCCTTATCTGACCATCACCGGCTTTGCGGTGGCCCCCGTGGTGGGTTTGCTGCAGCCGGATTATCAGACCGCTCCGGATCCTTTTGAAGTCGCCGAAGTGTTCGAAGTTCCGCTGGCCCATGCCCTTGACCCAGACCAGCACCAGGTCGTGGATGTCACCGTGCGGGGGCAGGCACTGAGCTATTATCAGATTGACTGGCAGGGCTATCGCATTTGGGGTGCCACGGCTGCCATGATTGTGGGATTGAGCCGAATGATGCGCGAGCAATAGGAGATTGTGCATGGCCTCGGATGATGGCGATTCCCTGAGCCCACCCATTGATCGACTCCGAACCATCATGGCGCGACTGCGGGGGCCTGGCGGTTGTCCCTGGGACCGGGAACAGGATTTCTCCACCATTGCCCCCTACACCATCGAGGAAGCCTACGAAGTGGACGATGCCATCCGCCGTGGCGACATGGATGGCTTGCGGGATGAGCTGGGGGATCTGTTGCTGCAAGTCGTGTTTCACGCCCAGATGGCCTCGGAAGCCTCGCGATTTGACTTTGATGATGTGGCCGAGGGTATTGCCGACAAGCTGGTTCGTCGCCATCCCCATGTGTTCGGCAATGCCAGCTATGCATCCTCGGAAGAGCAGACGGCCGACTGGGAAGCCATGAAGGCGGCCGAACGCGAGGCCAGGGGGGAGCAGTCCGCTCTTGATGACGTGCCCCTGGCCCTGCCGGCCCTCAAGCGGGCTACCAAGTTGGGTAAACGTGCCAGTCGGTCCGGATTCGACTGGCCGGACCCTACCGGCCCGCTTGACAAGATTCGCGAAGAGATCCGGGAAATCGAGGAAGCCATGGAAGAGGGCGCTGGCCATGAGCGCCTGGAAGGGGAGATTGGCGATCTGCTTTTCGCCGTAACCAATCTGGCCCGTCACCTCAAGGTGGATGCGGAGACAGCCTTGCGTGGCTGTAATGCCAAGTTTGAACGTCGCTATCGGTACGTTGAACAGCGTGTCCGCGAACAGTCCGGTGGGGATTCAGTGAGCCTGGCGGAAATGGACGGCTATTGGGATGAAGCCAAGGCAGAGGAAAAGCGCAAAGAGGAGCGCGAACAATGAGCGCCGAGGAACTCACTGCGATCATGGACGTGAGCGAGACCCACACGCGGCCCTGGTGGGGGCGGTATGACTTGCCGGAAGGGCAGAACGGCTTTCGCTGGAAGATCGGTCCGCTGCATCTTCAGGCCCGACGCTGGCGCCAGGAGTGGCGGTTGGCCTGGCGGGAGGGCAAGGACCCGCTGGATGCCAATCTGGAATTTCTGGATCTGGATGAGATCGATGAAAGCGATTGCAAGCTGGCCCGTTTTGCCTTTCGCGAGAGCGAGCGGGGGCTGACCCTGCGCCCGCGCCTGGCGGACAGGCCGGTTGTGGTTCGGCCTGATACGCCGCTATTCATTCCTCCTGGCGAGGAAACCATCATTTATGTCAGTACCTCGGTCTGGATCGAGGTGCTTACTCTGGGTGAGTCCACGCCGCTGTGTGAAATTCCCAGTTATCGGCCCTCCGATTCCTGGTTCGGCTCCAATACCCGGGAAGGTGAGCTTTGCTATGCCACCCGTTCGCTGGCCCGTCTGCGTCTGGATGAGGTGGTGCAGCGGCCCCACCGGGTGGTATCCCCCGTGACTGTCCGTAATCAGGCCGAGGATGCCCTGCTGATCGAAAGGCTCAGCGTGCCCGTGCCCTTGCTGCCTGTTTATGCCAGCAACACCCATCAACTCTGGACCCAGCCCATGGTGATGGAGCGCAGTGCCGATGGGAAGCAGGGGGCCCTGAAGCTGGAGGAGATGCAGCTGCCGTCGGGGATGGAGGCCACCCGAGTCAGCGAGGCCCGTCAGTTGCCCGAGAAGCAGGGCCTGTTCCGTACCCTGGAAAGCCTGTTCGCCTGAGGGAGGCCGCCGATCATGGAAATCCTGGAATTTCTGACGTCAGAACGCGGCCTGGAGGTTTTCCGGGCCGGGGTGCTGTTGCTGCTTGGCCTGTTCTTCGCCAAGCTCGCCTCGGTCATTACCCGTCGGGTGGGCGAGAAGTATCTGGAGCCCCAGCAGACAGCCCTGTTGCGGCGCGTGGTCTTCTACGGCATCGTCATCCTGGTTCTGATGTCGGTCCTGCATCAGCTGGGCTTCAGTCTCACGGTCATCCTGGGTGCCGCCGGGATTCTTTCCGTGGCGCTGGGTTTTGCCTCCCAGACATCGGCGTCCAATCTCATCAGCGGGCTTTTCCTGATCGGCGAGAAGCCGTTCAAGATCGGTGATTTCATCAAGGTAGGCGATACCCTCGGGGAGGTGCTGGCCATCGACCTGCTGTCGGTCAAGCTGAGGACCTTCGACAACCTGTTCGTGCGTGTCCCCAACGAGACCCTGATCAAGTCGGAGATCGTCAATCTCACCCGCTTCGCCATCCGTCGCCTGGAACTCAAGGTGGGCGTGGCCTACCGTGAGAGTCTGCCCCGGGTGCGGGAAGTCCTGCTCAAGGTCGCGGACGACTATCCGCTTTGCCTGACCGAACCCAAGCCGGCTGTGCTGTTTCTCGGCTTCGGCGATTCTTCCATGGACCTGCAGTTCAATGTCTGGGCCACTCGGGAGAATTTCCTGGAATTGCGAAACAACATGCCCGAACGGGTCAAGGAAGCCTTCGACGAGGAGGGGATCGAGATTCCCTTCCCCCATCGAAGCCTCTACGCCGGCTCGGAGACCGAGCCCTTTCCCATTCGACTGGTCAGCGACGAACGTCACGGTGATGGCCCGGACGAGCAAGGCCATTGATCTGATTCCGAGTTATTCATGAGAGAGATTGTTTCGGCGATCGAAGACCGCCTGGATGAGTGCATGCTGCTTGATCGCAGGCGGCTGAGCAAACGACTAAGTCGTCTGCGACGGGCCCGTGACCGGGCGACCGAACTGGATCGGATCGAGAAACGCCTGGAGGCCTCCATTGCCCGTGCACGCTCCCGTGCCTCCCAGGATGTCCGATTGGCCTATCCCGAAGAGCTGCCGGTCAGCGAGCGTCGGGACGAAATCCGCGAGGCCATCGCCGACAATCAGGTGGTGATCGTTGCCGGTGAAACGGGGTCGGGCAAGACCACCCAGTTGCCCAAGCTCTGTCTGGAACTGGGTCTGGGCGTGCGGGGCAGCATTGCCCACACCCAGCCGCGGCGAGTGGCCGCCCGCAGCACGGCGGCCCGCATTGCCGAGGAGACCGGCACCGAGCTGGGTGGTTTGGTGGGTTACCGGGTGCGCTTCGCGGACAGGGTCAGTGAACGTACCCGGGTAAAGCTGCTCACCGACGGCATGCTGCTGGCCGAAACCCAGTCCGATCGGGATCTGCTTGCCTACGACGCCATCATCATCGACGAGGCGCATGAACGCAGTCTCAACATCGATTTCCTGCTGGGCTATCTCCGTCGCCTGATGGCCCGGCGGCCGGATCTGAAGATCATCATCACGTCGGCCACCCTGGATACCGAGCGCTTCTCCCGGCATTTCGCCGATGCACCGGTAATCAGCGTTTCCGGTCGGACCTATCCGGTGGAAATGCGATATCGGCCCCTGGAGGATCCGGACAGCGACAGCGAGGACCTCAGCCTGGTGCAGGGCATCGCACGGGGGCTCAGTGAGTTGTGGCGGGAAGGGCCGGGCGACGTGCTGGTGTTTCTGCCGGGGGAACGTGAGATTCGGGATGCGGCTGAATACCTGCGCCGCCAGCAGTTTCGCAATGTGGAGATTCTGCCGCTCTACGGGCGTCTGTCATCGAAGGACCAGGACCGGGTGTTTCGGCCCGACGGGCGCAGTCGCCGGGTGGTGCTGGCCACCAATGTGGCCGAAACCTCCCTGACTGTGCCGGGGATTCGCTATGTGATCGATTCCGGTCTGGTCCGACTGAGCCGCTACAGCTACAAGAGCAAGGTTCAGCGATTGCCCATAGAAGGCGTCTCGCAAGCCAGTGCCAATCAGCGTGCCGGTCGCTGCGGCCGCCTGGGGCCGGGCATCTGTGTTCGTCTCTATTCGGAAGCGGATTTCGAGTCCCGGCCGGAGTTCACCGAACCCGAGATTCAGCGCAGCAATCTGGCCAGCGTGATCCTGCAGATGCGCCTGCTCAAGCTGGGCGACCCGGATGATTTCCCCTTTGTGGACCCGCCGGAAGCCGGCCTGATCCGCGACGGCTTTCGCCTGCTGGAAGAGCTGAAGGCACTGGACGCCAATCGGCGTCTGACCGAGGACGGTCGCAAGATGGCGCGCCTGCCGGTGGATCCGCGTCAGGGGCGGATGCTGCTTGAGGCGGCTCAACTGGGATCCCTGTCCGAGGTTCTGGTCATTGTGGCCGCCCTCAGTATTCAGGATCCACGCGAGCGGCCCAGCAACGCCCGCGAGGCAGCGGACGAGGCACATGCCGTGGATGCGGATCCGAAATCCGACTTTCTGGCGCTGCTGAATCTCTGGCGTCGCTATCGCCGGGAGACCGGCCAGCTCTCTCGCAATCAGCGCCGCAAGTGGGCGCGCCGGCAGTTTCTGGCGCCAATGCGGATGGAGGAGTGGGGGGATCTGTTGCGGCAGTTGCGCCTGGCGCTTCGGGACATGGGACTGCGCGGCAATGAGCAGGCTGCTGAATACCCGGAGATCCATAGGGCCCTGCTGGCCGGCCTATTGACCCAGGTTGGCCGCAAGGGTGAGGGACACGCCTATGAGGGGCCGCGAGGACAAGCGTTCTGGGTGTTCCCGGGCTCGGCTCTGTTTCAGAAGGCCCCCAAGTGGATCATGGCCGCCGAACTGGTCCAGACCTCTCGACTGTTCGCGCGCACCGTGGCCGGGGTGGAGCCGGCCTGGATCGAGCAGGCGGCGGCGCACATCGTCAAGCGGGAGTATTTCGAACCTCATTGGCAGGCCCGCAAGGGGCGGGTCGGTGGCTTCGAGCGGGTCAGTCTTTTCGGGCTCGACCTGGTGGGGCGTCGCCGGATCAATTTCGGCCGGGTCCGTCCCGCCGAGGCGCGGGAGGTCTTCATCCGCGAAGGCCTGGTGCCAGGTGAACTGCCCTCCGAGCCGGCCTTTCTCAAGCACAATCTGGCTCTGGTGGAGGAAGTGCAGGAGCTGGAGGCCAAGCGTCGCCGTCGTGACCTGCTCCGAGATGAGCAGGACTTGGCGGCCTTCTATTCCCAGCGCCTGCCGGAAGACGTCCATGACTGGTCCGCCTTGCGTGCCTGGCTCAAGCGGGAAGGGCAGTCGGCTGATGCGACATTGCGCATGCGCCGATCGGATGTGATGACCCGGGAGGTGGACAATCTTGAAGACGCTTTCCCCGATCATGTCCGCATCCAGGGCATTCCGGTCTCGGTGGAATACCATTTCGATCCAGGCGGTGAGCGTGACGGTGCCACCCTGGTGCTGCCCCTGGCGCTGATCAATCAACTGGATCAGGCCGAACTGGACTGGATGATCCCCGGCTGGCGGGAGGAGCGGGCCACCGCCTTGATCCGTTCGCTGCCCAAGACTCTGAGAAAACAGTTCGTGCCGGCTCCGGATTTTGCCGCCGCGGGCCTGGGCGGCATGGAGCCGGGAGAAGCGATGACGCAGGCACTGGCTCGCCAGCTCAAGCGCGTGACCGGCGTCGACATTCAGCCTGACGACTGGCGCGAAGAGCAGCTGCCCGATCACCTGCGGATGGGCATCCGCCTGGTGGATGGAGACGGCCGCATCATTGAGGAGAGCGAGGGCCTGGAGGCCCTGCGGGATCGTCATGGCCACCGCGCCAGTGAATCCTTTGGCGAGCAAGGCAGCCGCGAGTGGCCAGCGCGAAGCACTCGCGAGTGGGACTTCGGCGACATGCCCGAGCAAGTGGAGGTGGAGCGCCACGGCGTCCGCCTCAATGTCTACCCGGCGTTGCGAGATGAAGAAAGCGAGGCCAGCCTGGTCCTGCACGATGACCGGGCAGTTGCCGAGGCCATGAGCCGGGCCGGGGTCAGGCGTCTGGCCATGTTTCGATTGAAGCAACAGGCCGATGCCATCCGGGGATTGGGCGGCATGAATCGTCTGGCCCTGCGTTTTCGCAAATTGGGCACCGAGCAGGAGCTGCGCGAGGCCGTGGCCCGACTGGCCTTTGATGAAGCGGTGCTGGGTGAGGTCGAGCTGCCACGGCAGTCAGAGGATTTCGAGCAGCTGTGCCGGCGTGGGGCGCCGAAGGTAATTGCGGCGGGTGAGCGCTGGCAGGCTATCCTTGGGGAGGTGCTGGAGAAACACGCCGATATTCGCCGCCAGTTGGGAGGGAAGCTGAATCCCGTCCTGCTCAAGGCCGGCCGGGAGCTGGGTGAGCAGTTGGATTTTCTGCTCTTTCCCGGGTTTCTGGCCCAGGTGCCCCCAGAGCAACTGGCAGAATATCCGCGCTACCTGGAGGCAATCCACCGCCGCCTGGACAAGCTCCAGCAGGGCAACCCCCGGGACCCCAGACTGGCCGCCGAAATACGTCCCTGGTGGGAGAGGCTGCGGCAGCGGGTCGAAGAGCCGGGGCAGCTGCAGGGTCGACCGGCGCTTGCCCGTTACCGCTGGCTGATCGAGGAGTACCGGGTGTCCCTGTTTGCCCAGGAGCTGGGTACCCGGGAACCGGTCTCTCCCAAACGGCTTCAGGCCGCCTGGGATGAGGTGGAAAATGCCCGAGGGTGATGCAATCCGGCGCGGCTCGCAGTAAGCTGGATTGGCTAAGCAATCAATCGCCTGCCGGCCAAGCCCACGGCCGGGCCAAGAATAAAGAAGGAGTCCGGGTATGAAAATCGGTGTCGTGGTTGATTCCGCCTGTGATCTGCCGAGAAGCTACATCGACAAGTACGGCCTGCAGATCCTTCCCATTCGCCTGCATTTCGGCGACGAACTATTCGTCGACGAACGTGATCCCCAGGCCACCATGCGCTTCTACCAGCGCTATCTGAATAATCCGGATACGGACGCGGAGACTGAACCGCCCAGCGTGGAAGAGATCAAGAAACTCTTCCTGGAAAAACTGGTGCTGGAGTATGACCGGGCTCTGGTCCTGACCGTGACCAAGTCCCGCAGTCCCACCTTTGAGAATGCCAACCAGGCTTCCTACGCGGTGATGAATGAATACAAGGCGGTCCGGGAAGAGCATGGCATAAGCAACCCTTTTGCCATGCGTGTGCTGGACAGCAAGACCCTGTTTACCGGCCAGGCGGTCCTGACTCACGAGACCCTGCGACTGATCCGAAAGGAAGAAATGCCACTGGAGAAACTTCGCCCGGCGGTGGATGATCTGAGCGAACGGGTTTACGCCTATCTGATTCCCGAGGATCTGCAATACGTCTACAACCGGGGCCGCAAGAAGGGCGACAAGAGCGTGGGCTGGCTCAGCTTCAAGCTGGGTTCGGCGCTGGACATGAAACCGATCATCCAGATGAACCGGGGCGAAAGTGAAGCCATCAAGAAGATTCAGGGTTTTGAGAATGCCCTGGGCGTGCTCATGGATGACACCATGGAGAAGATCCGCAACGATGAGCTCGAGACCAAGACCATTTGCATGAGCTACGCCGGCAACCCGGAGAAGATCAAGAAGAATCCCAAATACATGGAGTTGACTCGTCTGGCCAAGAAGCACGGCGTGGAAACCATGCTAGCGGTGATGAGCACCACCGCCGGCATCAACGTCGGGCCTGGGTCCTTCTCCCTTGCCTATATCAAGAAAGAGTGAGGTTTGTGGTTCGCGCAGAGACGCGGAGGCGCTGAGCTATTGTGGGTTGGTGCCCAGGATTTGCATCGTACAGTTTTCTGATAGCTTGGTGCCTGCGGAGGGCTGGGTTTTGCCTCGCGCAGAGGGCGTTAAGAGCGCTGAGGGTTATTGGGGGCGTGCTTGGGGCTGGATGGGGCCTGCTTTCTGGGGGCGAGGTGCCGGAGTCTGCCCGGGGTTGGCCTCACGCAAAGACGCAAAGACGCTAAGAAAATAAAACCCCTTTGCGCCCTTGGCGCCCTCTGCGCGAGGCAAAAAAAGACCGCGCCAAAGGCGCGGTCTCGTTTCTGATGCTTGCGACGCAGAAATTATTTGTCGCCGCCCTTGAGCTTGTTCATCAGGGGTTCCACCAGGTCCATGGGTAGGGGGAAGACGATGGTGGAGCTCTTCTCGCCTGCCACGTCGGTCAGGGTCTGGAGGTAGCGTAGCTGCATGGCCTGGGGGTTGGTGACCAGCATGTTGGCGGCGTCCACCAGGGTTTCGGCGGCCTGCTGTTCGCCCTGGGCGTGGATGACCTTGGCGCGCCGGTTACGCTCGGCTTCGGCCTGTTTGGCAATCGCCCGGATCATGCTCTCGTCCAGGTCCACGTGCTTGATTTCCACGTTGGTGACCTTGATGCCCCAGGCATCAGTCTGGCTGTCCAGGATGCTCTGGATATCCGAGTTGAGTTTATCGCGCTCGGCCAGCATTTCGTCCAGGTCGTGCTTGCCGAGCACGGAGCGCAGGGTAGTCTGGGCCAACTGACTGGTGGCGTCGAAGACGTTGGCCACCTGAATGACGGCTTTTTCCGGGTCAATGATTCGGAAGTAGATCACCGCGTTGACCTTGACCGAGACGTTATCCTGAGAGATCACGTCCTGGCTGGGCACATCCAGAACAATGGTCCGAAGATCAACCTTGACCATTTCCTGGATGAGGGGGATCACGATGATCAGGCCTGGGCCCTTGACCTTGTAAAAGCGGCCAAGCATGAAGATCACGCCACGCTCGTACTCGTTCAGGATCTTGAACATGCTGACGAGGACAAGAATGACGAAGATGATCGCGCCGAAAAGAATATACGTTGTCATCATCCTCTCCTGATTGGAATAAACGTAATCAGTGCTCTGTCTGCTGTGACTCGCTTTCCAGCGGTGTCACTTTAAGGATCAGTCCTTCTATGCCGGTGACACGAAGCTTGTCCCCCTTGCGAACCGGCTGATCCGTCCGGCCGCGCCAGAGTTCGCTTCTGACCCATATCTGGCCGGTTTCCTCAAAATCCTCTCGTGCAGTGGCCACCAGGCCCACCATTTCCTCTTGCCCGCTAACCACCGGTGATCGTCGTGCCCTGAGCGCGAAGCCGATAATGGAGAAGGTCAGCAGCCCGCCGATGATACTGACAGTGGTGATGACCGGCAGGGGTATGCCGAATCCGGGGACGTCGGTATCCATGAGTATTATCGAGCCAATCACAAAGGCGATAAGACCTCCAATGCCCAATATCCCGAAGCTGGGGACGAAGGCTTCGCTGATTATCAATATCAGCCCCAACGCAATCAGGGCGAAGCCGGCGTAGTTGACCGGCAGGATCTGGAAGGCAAACAGGGCCAGCAGGAGGCAGATGGCGCCGACTACGCCGGGAACAATGGCGCCCGGGTTGTAGCCTTCGAAGATCAGGCCGTAGATGCCAATCAGCATGAGCAGATAGGCAACGGTGGGGTTGGTCAATACACTCAGCAGTTCGGTGCGCCAGTCCGGGTCATGGCGCTCCAGATTGATGTTTTCGGTGTTGAGCCGCAGGCTGCCGGAGGCGATCTCCACCTCCATGCCATCCATCTGGCGGAGCAGGTCTTCGTGGTCACTGGCCACAATATCGATGACGTTCTGCTCAAGGGCCTCGCGGGCACCCAGGGTTGCGGCCTCGCGGACGGCTTTTTCGGCCCAGTCCGCATTGCGACCGCGCTGTTCGGCCAGGCCACGAATGTAGCTGACCGCGTCGTTGATGGCCTTGCGCTCGGCGTCCGTGCGCGGCTCCGGTGCACGCTCCTCGCCATCCTCACCCTCTTCTTCCTCGGGGCCAGGCGCGCCCGGCCCGCCCAGGCCCACCGGGGTGGCAGCGCCAAGGGATGTGGCCGGAGCCATGGCCGCGACATGGCTGGCATACATGATGTAAGTGCCGGCACTGGCTGCCCGGGAACCTGAAGGGTAGACGAAGGTGACAACGGGAATGTCAGCGGAGAGAATGGCCTTGTTGATGTCACGGGTGGTGTCCACGAGACCGCCCGGGGTATCCATCTCGATGATGACGAAGGCGTAACGCTCCTCCTCGGCCTTCTCGATGCCCCGGCGGAGGTAATCCAGTGTGGCGGGCCCGATGGGACCATCGACCGTGAGGATCATTGCGTTGCCGCCAGTCCCGGCGCGAGCATCGCTCTGACCGGTACCGAGAGCGGCGGCGAGGACCAGCAGCATGCCGGCTGCCAGGGAGATAAGACCTGCGGTGAATTGCCTGACTCTCATGTTGACACCGTGGATGCGGATCGGACAGCGACCATAAAAGCACAATGGGGCCAGCGATGACAAATAAATCCCGGTCTGGGTACCTGTTGACCGGCGGCTTGCCGCCGCTAACGACGCTCATGACCAGCTGTCTGCTGTTAGTCATGCTCATCCTCGGCGTGGTTCCGCGCTCGGCCTTGGCTGAGGACAGCGACAGTGCCAATGAGGCGGAAGGCGAGCGGCCGAAAATTGCTCTGGTGCTGAGCGGCGGTGGCGCCCGGGGTGGGGCCCATCTGGGCGTGATTCGGGTGCTTGAAGAGTATCAGGTGCCAGTGGACTTGATTGTCGGGACCAGTGGCGGCGCAATCATTGGGGGTCTTTATGCCAGTGGTTGGGGGCCGGAGGAAATTGAGCAATGGCTGGCGGACATGGATTGGGACGTTGCCCTTTCGGATCGCTTGCCTCGGCGGGATCTGCCCTGGCGGGAAAAGGAGAATGACGAGCGTTTCCTGTTCGACCTGCAGATCGGCCTGACCGACGGCGGTCTTCGCCTGCCGCGGGCACTGATCGAGGGACGCAATCTCTCTTTCATACTGGAAAAAGCGACGCTTCGCTCGGCGGCCCTGAGGGACTTTGATGAGCTGCCAATCCCGTTTCGGGCGGTGGCCGCGGATCTGGAGAAGGCAGAGAAGGTCGTCATCAATCGTGGTCGTCTGTCCCAGGCCATCCGCGCCAGCATGTCCGTGCCCGGTGTCTTCGCGCCGGTGACCATCGAGGACAGGCTCCTTGTGGATGGCGGCCTGGTCGAGAATCTGCCGGTAGAGACGGCCCTGGACCTGGGGGCGGATATCATCATTGCCGTCAATGTCAGTGGCCGACTGGATGAGCGCCAGCGTCTCGACGATATTTTTGCCATTTCAGGGCAGGTAACGACGCTGATCGTTCACCGGACCGTGCAATCCTCGCTGGACCTCCTGGAGTCCCAGGATGTTCTGATCGAGCCCCAGGTGGTGGACATAGGCCCCCAGGCCTTCCATCGGACCGTCGAGGCGGCTGAGGTCGGGGAGGAGGCGGCTCGTGCCGTCAGCGCTGGACTGCAGGCCTTGTCTCTGCCGGATTCGGACTACGGCCGCTGGCAGGCCCGCCAGCGGCTGCCGGTCCGGGAACTGGGAGAATTGAAGGAACTGGAATTTGTCGGCATGCGGCAGCTCTCCGAACGCCGATTAAGGGCCCTGGTGGAGAGCTCTCTGGGGGAACCCCTGTCCCTGGATCGTCTGCAGTCCGACCTCGGGCGCTTGCAGCGTCTGGGGGAGATCGAGAGCGTTGACTTTCAGGTGGCCGAGTTGGATGAGGGGGTGCGGCTGCGGATTGACGTGCAGGAGCACGAGCGTGGTCCCCACCATCTCCGCGCCGGACTGGAGGTGTTTGACCCGTTTGATGGCGATGCCCGCTATAACCTGCGACTCGGCCACCGTCTTCCGGGGCTGAATCGCCTGGGGGGCGAATTACTGAGTGAACTACAGTTGGGGCATACGCGAGCACTGCGGACTGAATTCCATCAGCCCTTTTCGGCTCGGGGCTATCAATTCCTGTCCTTGCTGGGGCACCACCAGGCAACCACCATTCCGGCCTGGGAGGCTGGCAGTCGAGTGGCCGAACTGGGGCTTAGGGAAAGCCGGGTCGGCGTCGATTTTGGTCAGCGTATTGCCCGTGATGGTGAGCTGCGTCTGGGTGCCTATCGTGGACGCCTGTCGTCCGAGCAACGGACGGGGTTGCAAGGGCCGCCGGGACTGGAGCGGGAAACTGGCGGGCTGCGTCTGCTGATCGGCTGGGATCGTCTGGATCAGGCCCAATGGCCGTCGCACGGGGAAGCGCTATTACTGGAAATGGACCGCTCGTTGACCGGCTTTGGAGCAGATCAGGCCTTTCGCCGAACGGCTCTGGAGTACGCCTTGTATCGGCATGCCGGGGCACACCGCTTCATGCTTGCCGGGGAATGGGGGCAGGCCGATGCGCCCCTGCCTTTCCAGCAACAATTTCGGCTGGGTGGCCCCCTGTCCCTCAGCGGCCTGGGCACCGACGAGCTCCGGGGTGATCGGATAGGCAGTCTGCGGGGTGTCTGGTTCCGGCGTCTCGGTGGCAACGAGATACCCACCGAGGGCGGGGGAATGTATGCCGGTGCCGGGCTGTCCCTCGGCGGTGCCTGGCAGCATGGCGAAGGTGTCAGCAGCAGCGAACTCTTCACCGGCGCCAAAATATTCATGGGGGCCGATACGCCCCTGGGGCCGGTTCTGCTCGGGGCAACGCATTCAGAACAATCCCGGCGGGGCTTCTTTCTGACCCTGGGCTTGCCCCTGCACCGGCCACGGCCGAACCCCACCCCGTGGTAGACTTTCGTCCCGGTTTTCCATTGCAAGCAGAGGAGTCGCGACCTTGGCCGAGCTAGAGCGTGATCAGGCTTCCCAGGCTGTTCGAATCATCACCACCGGAGGAACCATTGACAAGATCTACTTCGATGCCCGAAGCCAGTTCGAGGTCGGTGATCCGGTGATTGATCATGTTCTGGAAGAGGCGCTGGTGCATTTGCCCTGGTCGGTCGAGGCGTTGATGCAGAAGGACAGCCTGGAGCTGAGCGACGCAGATCGCCAGCGCATCCGGGAAGCGGTGCTGGCGGCGCCGGAACGCCGGATTCTGATTACCCACGGGACCGATACCATGGCCCGCACTGCCGAGGCGATCGGTGACACCGAAGGACGGACTGTGGTGCTGACCGGCTCACTCAGTCCGGCGCGCTTCCGCTCCAGTGATGCGGTATTCAACGTGGGGGCGGCCTTTGCCGCCACGCAATGCCTGCCCGCGGGTACCTGGCTTTTCATGAACGGTCGGGTATTCCCGGCCGGGGATGTGCGCAAGAACCCGGAGACCAATCGTTTCGAATCGCTCTGAAGATTAAAGCCTGACCGGGGCTGGATTCGTCTGCGCCAATCCAGCCTCGGTTGGGTCCGTTTTCAGAGGTAGAAGTCCAGCTCTTCCTGATGTTTTAGAAGAGCCCGCATCTTGATGGGATCATCCCCGAAGAAATAGACCAGCCCCCAATGGGTACCGAAGGCGGTCCGCTTGGTGACGGTGTTCTCCAGCGGCTCGTTCAGGTCGTGCCACTCGTAATAGGGGTGGTTCTCGGTCTCTTCCGGAATCTCCAGCTTGCTCACCACCCGGCGGCGTGGATAAACCCCGAAGCAGCCTGCGTAGCCCTTGGCATCCACCACTTCGCGGGGGAAGAAGGCGTCCACTTCCTCCTCGGTGGCCTTGGGGTCGAAGCAGAGGACCATGGCCTGATAGGCATTGAAACCGTAGGCCCGCTCCAATAGCTCGAAGACCTTGAAGCCGGGCGGGCGATAGGCTACTTCACCGAAATACATGGTGCCGTCACTGGTGACGAAGTATTCGGGGTGGATGAAGCCGAACTGGATGTCGAAGGTCTTGATCAGCTTCTCAATCTCCTTGCGAATACCGTCGCGCCAGCTTTCCAGTTCATCCGTGGCAGGCACGAAGACCGAATACCCGAGAGTCACATACTCGGAAATGTTGAGGAACTTGATCTTGCCGTTGTAGATCCAGGCTTCCACGGCGAATTCCCAGCCATCCAGGTGGCTTTCCATCAGGACCGGGAATTCTTCTTCCGGGATCAGGTCCACTTCGTCCGGGGTGCGGATCACGCGATGACCCATGCAGCCGGCCTTGTCAAAGGCCTTGAGGTGAATGGGGTCGTTGGGGTCGCCATCCAGTTTCAGCAGGGTCTGGTTGACCCGTTTGAGGAAGCGGACCACATCGTCGCGATCGTGGGCCTCCTCGAAGATCCCAACACGGATACCGCCAAGCTGGGCCCGGCGCTTCATCAGGGCCTTGTCGCGCATGAGAATGGCCTGGCCATAAAGGCGAGGGTTGTCCATCAGCACGGAGTTGATGGCGCCGGCCCATTCCACGGTTTCCTCAAACAGGGGAATGGCCACATCCACGCCTTCGTCCTTGAGCGTCTGGGCGATTTCCATGGAGCGATCGTTGAGTCGCTCGAAATCCCAGGAAATGTAGGGAATATCATGCTTCTGGCAATACTCTTCGGCCCAGTTGGGCGCCACCACGACATATCGCCGGTCGAAGTTGTCCAGGGCTTCGATGGCATTCAGGCTCCAGCCCAGAAGGGCCACGTAGCCTTTATCGGGATTCTTTTCGGTCATGAGATGACTCCTCTGGAGATGGGGGCATGGTTCCAAGATAGTCGTTGCTGACAGATATTACATCTACATTGCGTTGACGGTGGCCCAGTTAGGCTTCAACCCGGATCGCAGAATCCTGCCAGCCATTTCAGGAGCCGCTACCGTCATGACTAGTCGGGCATTGCCACCACCTACCGTACTGTACATCGTCGGCCAGTCCCACGTGGGCTCTACCTACCTGAGCCGGGTGCTGAACCAACATCCTCACATATTTGATGCCGGGGAGCTAAATAAGCTCCACCATCGCATGTCGCCCGGTGCTGAATGTGCATGTCAGTTCGGGCCTGGCGGCAAGATCGGTGAATGCGATTTTTGGCGGCGCCTGATGCGGGCGCTGGAGGCTGAGGGGATCGCGCTCAATGAACTCAGTTGCCTGAGCGATACTTGCACGGGGGAATGGCGCCGAGCACTGTTCGGTCGCCCGTCAGGGCGCCGCCAACGGCGTTTTGTGGAGAATAATCTGCGCCTGTTCGACGCCATTCGCCAGTACAGTGGCAAGCCCATCACCTTGGACTGCTCCAAGTCTCCCTGGCGTTTGTTGCCGCTTTTCCGTTCCCGGCTCATTCGGGTCAAAGTCTTGCACTTGATGCGTAACCCTCGCGGACAGATTGCATCCCGGATGAATCGGGGCAAGGGGTTTTGGCATACCTCAATTCTCAAGTACTGGCGCAAGAACTCACTTTGCGTCCGTCTCTTTGATCATGATGAGGCTTATTTGCGGGTCAGTTTCGACCAGTTTCTAGAAGCGCCTGACGCAGTGCTGTCAGGGATCTTTCAGTGGCTGGGCGTGGCTGAAATGGATCCTTTTGCCGTCCAGCCCGCGAGCTACCATCACTTGGCTGGCGGCTGGGCTCGGCGTGACCCCGAGCTGAAACGCCCCAGCCCCGCCTTGTCACGCCGGGCGACCCGCTACACTCGTCTTCAGAACCGCTGCTTGAGATTTCTCGAGCATCGATTTCGGGACCAGAGCACCCAGGAGCCATTCTGACTCTAATGCGGCAGAATGAAAAAGGCCCGCCGAAGCGGGCCTTTTTCACGTTCGTGATCCCGAAGGAGGGGATCAGCCCAGGTCGAACTTGATGCCCTGGGCCAGGGGCAGGTCGCTGCCGTAGTTGACCGTGTTGGTCTGGCGGCGCATGTACTGCTTCCAGGCGTCGGAGCCGGACTCGCGGCCACCGCCGGTGTCCTTTTCGCCGCCGAAGGCCCCGCCAATTTCGGCGCCGGAGGTGCCGATGTTGACGTTGGAGATGCCGCAGTCACTGCCTTCACAGGACAGGTAACGCTCGGCATTCTGCAGCTTGTCGGTGAAGATGGCCGAGGACAGGCCCTGGGGCACATCGTTCTGCATCTCGATGGCCTCATCAAGGGTCTTGTAGGACATGATGTAGAGAATCGGCGCGAAGGTCTCGGCCTGAACGATGGCTATATCATTGCGGGCCTTGACGATGGTCGGTTCGACGAAATGCCCGTCACCGTCGATGCGCTTGCCGCCGCAGAGAATCTCGGCATCCTTCTCGCCTTTGATGGTCTCGATGGCTGCCTCGTAGTTCTTCACGGCCGTCTCATCGGCTAGCGGGCCCATCAGGGTGTCTGCGTCCAGGGGATTGCCGATGCGCACGGTCTTGTAGGCGCCCACCAGCTTCTTGGTCAGCTCGCCCACGATGCTCTCGTGGGCAATGACGCGGCGGGTGGAGGTGCAACGCTGGCCGGCGGTACCCACGGCACCGAAGGCGATGGCCGGAATGGCCATGTCCAGGTTGGCGGTTTCGTCGACGATGATGGCGTTGTTGCCGCCGGCCTCGATCAGGTAACGGCCCAGACGGCCGGCCACGGTGGGAGCCACCTTCTTGGCCACTTCACTGGAGCCGGTGAAGGAGAGCAGGTTGACCCGCTCGTCTTCCACGAAACGCTTGGCCAGTTCGTTGGTGTCGTCGGTGAACAGAGTGAAGATGGCGGGGAAGCCGTTCTTTTCCAGGACTTCATTGCAGAGCTTCTGCACGGCCACGGAAATCAGCGGGGTCTTGGGCGAACCCTTCCACACATTGGTGTTGCCGCAGACCGCGGAAATGAAGGTGTTCCAGGACCACACGGCCACCGGGAAGTTGAAGGCGGTGATCACGCCCACCAGGCCGAGGGGATGCCACTGTTCGAACAGACGGTGGTCGGGGCGCTCGGAGTGGGTGGTCATGCCGTAGAGCATGCGGGACTGGCCGACGGCGAAATCGGCAATGTCGATCATCTCCTGAACTTCACCGTCGCCTTCCTGCTTGATCTTGCCCATTTCCAGGGAGACCAGGCTACCCAGCTCGTCCTTGCGCTCACGCAGGGCTTCACCCATCAGGCGAACCGCTTCGCCACGCTGGGGGGCGGGGATCTTGCGCCACTCGCGGAACAGCTCCTTGGCTTCGCGAATCACGGTTTCGTATTCGGCCTCGGTGGTCACCCGGACCTTGCCCAGCAGTTCGCCGGTGGCCGGATTGTAGGATTCGAGGAAACGACCGTTCTTGTCTTCCAGCCAGCCGGACTTGGCGGCGTAGGTGCCGGGGTTTTCGGCTTCAAGGCCGAAGGCGGCGAGAATGGATTTGGGATCAAGCTTGCTCATCAGGTTCCTCCCGGAAAAATGACTGTCGCCGGCAGGCAGCTAAAGCGACGGGCCTGCCGGTGGGCGAATTTAGGGTGATGGTGCATCAGATTCGGGAACCCCCCTGGTTCCCGGGCGTCCGACGGGATAATGCGTATTGTGCCAAGAACGGCCGCAATAGGCCAGCCAGGGCCGCCTCTGGCAGGGTATATGCCGATACCTTCCTTGGCCGTCTTCCCTGAATAGGTGTAAGATTCCAAACATGAATCAGAAAAGCCGCAAACCCGCCGCTCACCGCGAAAACTGGCGCCCCGACGGCTGGCAGGACAAGCCGGCCCGCCAGCAACCCCAGTATCGGGATGCAGCCGCGGTTGATTCCGCTGTTGGTCGCCTGGGGCGTCTGCCCCAGTTGGTGACGCCTGGCGAAATCGAGGCCCTGAAGGCCCAGATTGCCGAGGCGGCCCGTGGCGAGCGCTTCCTGCTTCAGGGTGGCGATTGCGCGGAAAGCTTTGATGATTGCACCGGCGACAATATCGCCAACAAGCTCAAGATCCTGCTGCAGATGAGCCTGGTACTGGTGACCGGCATGCGCAAGCGGGTCACCCGCGTGGGCCGGATTGCCGGCCAGTACGCCAAGCCGCGGTCGGCCGATATGGAGACCCGAGAAGGTGTCACCTTGCCGAGTTATCGCGGTGATCTGGTGAACCGGCCCGAATTCAGCTTCGAGGCCCGTGAACCGGACCCCGAGCTGATGCTGCGCGGCTACGAGCGCGCGGCGCTGACCCTCAATCATATTCGTGCCCTGGTGGACGGCGGCTTTGCCGACCTCCATCGCCCCGACAACTGGGATCTGGATTTCGTCCGTCATTCACCGATGGAGCAGGAATACCGCCAGATCGTGGATTCGGTGCGGGATTCCCTGCAGTTCATGGAAACCATTGCCGGTGGCCGGGTGGCGGGTAGTGACCGGGTGGATTTCTTCACCAGTCACGAAGCCCTGCATCTGCTTTATGAGCAGGCCCAGACCCATCGCATGGGACCGGACGGGCGCTGGTACAATATGTCCACCCATTTCCCCTGGATCGGCATGCGCACCGCCGAAGTGGATGGGGCGCATGTGGAGTATTTCCGCGGCATAGCCAACCCCGTGGCGGTCAAGGTGGGGCCGGGGATGTCGGCGGAGCACTTGCGTGAATTGATCGAAATCCTCGATCCCATGGATGAACCGGGCCGGTTGACCCTGATTCACCGGCTCGGTGCCGGCAAGATCGAAGAGGGTTTGCCGCCGTTGATCGAAGCGGCCCGTGAGACCGGTCGAACGGTACTGTGGAGCTGTGATCCCATGCACGGCAACACTGAAAAGACCCAGTCGGGCTACAAGACCCGTCGGGTGGAAAATGTCTTCTCCGAGCTGGAACAGGCCTTCCGTATCCATCAGGAGCTTGGCAGCTACCTGGGTGGCGTGCACATTGAACTGACCGGTGAAAATGTCACCGAGTGCGTGGGTGGGGCTAGCGGCCTGACAGAGAAGGATCTGGAGCGGGCCTACCGCTCACAGGTGGACCCGCGTCTCAATTATGATCAGGCACTGGAATTGGCCATGCGAGTGGCTGGCTACCGCCTTCGTCATGGCACTCATCGGGTGGCTTGATCGGAAGTCCGGCCTCAACCGCTGTTTAGCATCGTCAGCTCATCCCGGACCCGTTCCACTGCCTTGAGGCCACCTTGGATCGCCTCGGGGGCGCGATCGAATTCCATCAGGCGGATATGGGCCAGGCGAGGGGTGATCATGATATCCGGCGGATCGCCGGCCATTCGGCTGCGGGTGATGCGGTCCTGAACCACGTTGATGGAGCCGGCCATGACATCGAACAGGCCGGGCTCATCGGTTTCCTCCCGGCTGGCCACGGATGAGATCAAGTGATCCAGCCTCACTCGCAGGCCGGTCTTCAGGCGTCCAACCACTCGTCCCATGAGGGCGCCGCCATGGTGGGATGATGGCAAGTCATCCGCTGGCGATTCCCCTTCGTCCCTGGACGACGACACCGCCGGCGCTTTTCCCCGGCGATCAAAGTTGCGTCCGATGATGTCGCCATTCAGATTGACGGCAATCACGACATCCGCCCCCATGGCCCGGCACAGGGAGACCGGCACCGGGTTGACCAGGCCGCCGTCAATCAGCCAGCGATCGCCTTGCCGGATCGGCGCGAACAGGCCGGGCAGGGCAATGGAGGCGCGAACCGCTTCCAGCAGGGAGCCCTCTCTAAGCCAGATCTCCCGGCCACTGTTAAGATCCGTGGCAACCGCGGCAAAGGGCTGGGCCATTTCCTCGATCCGGGTGTCTTCGACCCGATTGCCAATGGCCTTCATGAGCTTGTCACCGCGCATGAAGCCGCCACCACTGAGACGGGCGTCCAGCAGGCGAAGGATGTCCATCCTGTCCAGATGACTGACCCAGTCTTCCAGCTCTTCCAGTTGATCTACCGAATGAGCTGCCCCGACCAGGGCGCCAATGCTGGTGCCGGCAATCACATCGGGTTTGATTCCCAACGCCGCCAGACCACGCAAGACACCGATGTGGGACCAGCCACGAGCCGATCCACTGCCCAATGCCAGACCAATGCGGGGCTTGCTCATACTCTCGATCCTCCGAAGAAATTCTTGTCCATCAGCCGAATGAAGGCCTTGGCCTGGGGCGTCAGGAACTTGCCTCGTCGTGTCACCACGCCATAGGTCCGGCTCTTGAAGTAGCGTCCCATGGGGCGGACATGCAAATTCTCGCTACCATCGAGGCAGATATCGGTAACGATGGAGATGCCAAGGTTGAGTTCAACGTATTTCTTGATCACTTCCCAGCCGCCGGCTTCCAGGCGGACTTCGTAATCCAGTTCATGTTGCTCAAAGACGGATTTGACCATCCGCCAAGTGCTTAGGTGTCGGGGAGGCAGGATCAGCCCGTATTGACTGATGTCGTCGAGACTGAGCTCGTCCCGGGCCGCCAGGGGGTGTTGCGGCGCGGCAATCAACATGGGGTCGTAAGTGAAGATCGGGCGATAGGAGATGTCGTCGGGGACATCCACCATGGAACCGACAGCGAAATCCACTTCGTCCGCCCTCAGCATGTTGAGACCATCCCGGCCAGTCACATTGTGCAGCCGGAATTGCACCTCGGGGTAGTCATTGGCGAAGCGCTCCACGAACTGGGGCAGGAGATAGAGCAGTGTGGATTCACCGGCGGCGATATCCAGCTCGCCATGGGCCGGGTTGCCACAACGAGCAGCGAAGGTCTCCGGCAGCGTCTCCATGCCCTCAACCAGGGGCAGGGCGATTTCCAGCAGGCCTTCACCCTCGGGGGTGAGCTTGATCTTGGGGCCCCTTCGTTCGAACAGCATGACCCCGAATTCTTTTTCCAGGGCCTGAATCTGCATGGAAACGGAGGGCTGGCTCAGCTCCAGCTTGTCGGCGGCGGCACTGATGCTGCCCAGCTGTGCGGTGGTGCAGAAGCCGCGGAGCTGGGAGAGGCGATTCTGGCGGCTGCGGGGTTTCATGGGGGCGCTCCATCATAAGCAATAGCAATACTTCAAATAAGCATAATTGCATTGTTCGATATTAAACAGCCGTTTTATTGTGCCTGCAAGTCAGATCACAGGAGGCTTGCAGCCATGTCCATCGCAGACGCGCCGAGTACCGCTCCGGCTCTTGAATTCAAGGCCGATCCCCCTGCGGGCAGCGACCACATCCTCAGCGAGGAGGCCCTTGCCTTCGTGGCGGACCTTGGCCTGCGCTTCGGGCCCCGGATCTGGACCCTGCTGGAAGCCAGACAGGCCCGGCAGGCGAGATTTGATCGCGGGGCTGCGCCCGATTTTCTGCCCGAGACCCGTGCGATTCGGGAGCAGGACTGGACCATCGCCGAGATTCCCCCGGTTCTGCAAGACCGGCGGGTTGAGATCACCGGCCCAGTGGACCGAAAGATGATCATCAACGGCCTGAATTCGGGGGCGCGGGTGTTCATGGCCGATTTCGAGGATGCCTCCAGTCCCACCTGGTCGAACATGATCCACGGCCAGATCAATATCCATGACGCGGTCCGCCGTCAGATCGATTTTGAGGACGAGCGGGGCAAGGCCTACCGCTTGCGCGAAGACAGTGCCGAATTGATCGTTCGGGTCCGCGGCCTGCATCTGCCGGAGAAGCATTTGTATCTGGATGGGGCGCCTCTCCCGGGTGCCTTGCTGGATTTCGGCCTGCATTGCTTCCATAACGCCCATGAGCTGCTGAAGCGCGGCTCCGGCCCCTGGTTCTACATCCCCAAGCTGGAGCACTGGCAGGAAGCGGCGCTGTGGTCCGAGATCTTCGCCTGGGCGGAATCCCGTCTGGGACTGGCGCGGGGGACGATCAAGGCCACGGTTCTGATTGAAACCCTGCCGGCGGTCTTTCAGATGGACGAAATCCTGCACGCCATGCGGGAACACATCGTCGGTCTCAATTGTGGCCGCTGGGATTACATCTTCAGTTACATCAAGGTCTTTCATGCCCATCCGGACCGGGTCCTGCCGGACCGGGAGCAGGTGGGCATGACGGTTCCCTTCCTGCGTGCCTATTCGAAGCTGTTGATCGACACCTGCCACCGCCGCGGTGCCCTGGCCATGGGGGGCATGGCGGCCCAGATCCCGGTGAAGGACGACAGCCAGGCCAATGAAGCCGCCTTCGAGAAGGTTCGCGCGGACAAGGAACGCGAAGCCGGAGACGGCCATGATGGCACCTGGGTGGCCCATCCCGGCCTGATCCCGGTGGCGCTGGGAATCTTCGATCAAGCCCTGGGTGATCGGCCCAATCAGCTTCATTACCGTGATCCGGCACTGTCAGTCGATCGTGAAACCCTGCTGGCCCATCCGGAGGGAAGCATTTCGGAGCAGGGTCTGCGGGGCAATATTGATGTAGGGCTTGAATATACCGCCGCCTGGCTGGCCGGCCGGGGCTGTGTACCCATCCGCAACCTGATGGAGGACGCGGCCACCGCCGAGATTGCCCGTTCCCAGCTGTGGCAGTGGATTCATCATCCCGGGGGTGTCCTGGACGACGGTCGCCAGATCACCCCGGAGCTGTTTTCCAGTCACCTTGAGGAGAGCCTTGAAGGCCTGCTCAAGGTGGCGGAAAAGAAGGGCCTGGAAACAGGCCATTGTGAAGACGCGGCGAGATTGTTCCGACAACTGTCCGAAAGCCCGGAATTCGCCGATTTTCTGACCTTGCACGCCTACGACGTCATCGCCTGACAGGGGGTATCCATGACTGATCAACGACCCAACGCCAATCAACTCCAGCAGGACTGGAAGAGCAATCCACGCTGGGAAGGCGTGGTCCGTGATTACAGCCCGGAGGAGGTGGTCCGCCTGCGGGGCAATGTGGCCATTGAGCACACCCTTGCCCGTCGCGGGGCTGAAAAGCTGTGGAAACTCCTAAAGGAAGAGGATTTCGTCAATGCCCTGGGGGCCCAGACGGGTAATCAGGCCATGCAACAGGTCAAGGCGGGCCTCAAGGCGATCTATTGCTCGGGCTGGCAGGTTGCGGCGGACGCCAATACCGCTGGCCAGATGTATCCGGACCAGTCTCTGTATCCGGTGGACAGCGTTCCCAACCTGGTGCGTCGGATCAACAGCGCCTTCCAGCGCCTGGATCAGATCAACTGCATGGAAGGGCGGCATGATCAGGACGTCTATGCCCCCATCGTGGCCGATGCCGAGGCAGGCTTTGGTGGCGTGCTCAACGCCTACGAGCTGATGAAGCACATGATCGAGGCAGGCGCCGCCGGCGTTCATTTTGAAGACCAACTGGCCTCGGCCAAGAAGTGCGGCCACATGGGTGGCAAGGTGCTGGTCCCCACCCAGGAAGCGGTCCAGAAGCTGTCGGCGGCGCGCCTGGCCGCGGACACCCTGGGCGTGCCCACATTGATCATCGCCCGTACCGACGCCAACGCCGCCGGTCTGCTGACTTCCGACCTGGACGAACGGGATCAGCCATTCTGTACCGGCAAGCGGACGGTCGAGGGCTTTCACGAAGTTCGCGCCGGGATCGATCAGGCCATTGCCCGCGGGCTGGCCTATGCGCCCCATGCGGATCTGCTGTGGTGCGAAACGGCCCACCCGGACCTGGATGAGGCCCGCCGCTTCGCCGAGGCCATTCATGCCAAGTATCCCGGCAAGATGCTGGCCTACAACTGCTCGCCTTCCTTCAACTGGCGCAAGCATCTGGACGATGACACCATCGCCCGCTTCCAGAAGGAACTGGCGGCCATGGGCTACAAGTTCCAGTTCATCACCCTGGCCGGCTTCCATGCCCTCAGCCACAGCATGTTCCAGCTGGCCAAGGGCTACCGGGACCGGCAGATGTCCGCCTATGTGGAGCTGCAGGAAGATGAGTTTGCCGCCGAACAGGATGGCTACACCGCCACTCGCCATCAGCGGGAGGTGGGGACCGGCTACTTCGACGCCCTGAGCCAGGCCATTGCCGGTGGCAAATCCTCCATTACCGCCCTCAGCGGTTCCACTGAAGACGAGCAGTTTGAGGATAAAAAGCCCCAAACTACCAAGGTGGCTTCCTGATATTCGGACCGGGAGCAGAAATGACGGGTCGGCTCGGCGCCGCCCCGTTTTTTTGACTGGGAGCCGGGGCTTCGGGGAGCCCCAGTCATAGAGCCGCTGTGCTAGGATAGGACGCCGACAGAGCACGCGAGGGCCCCCATGAAGTTTGACAAGATTGACGTGCCCGAACAGGGCGAGAGAATTCGGGTCAATACCGATAACAGCATCGAGGTGCCGGATCATCCCATCATCCCCTTTATCGAGGGTGACGGGATCGGCATCGATGTCACGCCGGTCATGAAAAACGTTGTGGATGCCGCCGTGGAAAAGGCGTACGGGGACAGGCGCCGCATCCACTGGATGGAAGTCTTTGCCGGTGAAAAGGCCCTGGAAAAGTACGGCGAGGGGCAGAACCTGCCGGAAGACACCCTCCATGCCCTCAAGGATTTCGTGGTTTCCATCAAGGGGCCGCTGGGAACGCCCATTGGCGGCGGTATCCGCTCTCTGAACGTCGCTATTCGTCAGTTTCTGGACCTCTATGCCTGCGTCCGGCCGATCCAGTATTTCCCTCCGGTGTCCACCCCCATCAAGACTTCCGAGTTGACCGACATGGTGGTCTTTCGGGAGAACACCGAGGATATCTATGCGGGGATTGAATGGCCCGCCGGCAGCGACGAGGTTCGCCGGGTGATTGATTTTCTCACCCGCGAGATGCATGTCACCAATATCCGCTTTCCGTCCAGTTCCGGCATCGGTATCAAACCCGTTTCCCGGGAGGGATCCCAGCGCCTGGTGCGCAAGGCCCTGAATTACGCCATCGAGCATGACCGGGTCTCGGTCACGCTGGTGCACAAGGGCAACATCATGAAGTACACGGAAGGAGCCTTCTGTGACTGGGGTTACAAGGTGGCCCAGGAAGAATTCGGGGCCGAGCTGATTGACGGGGGTCCCTGGTGTCAGTTCACCAACCCCAGGAATGGCGAGAAGATCGTGGTCAAGGATGTGATCGCGGATAATTTCCTGCAGCAGATTCTTCTGCGTCCGGAAGATTATGATGTCATCGCCACGCTTAATCTCAATGGGGACTATATTTCCGATGCCCTGGCGGCACAGGTTGGCGGGATCGGCATTGCACCTGGCGGCAATGTGGGTGATGGCGTGGCCGTGTTCGAGGCGACCCATGGCACGGCACCGGGCTTTGCCGGCAAGGACCGGGTCAATCCTGGATCGATCATCCTGTCAGCCGAAATGATGCTCCGCTACATGGGCTGGACCGAGGCTGCGGACAAGATCCTGAACGGCATGCGGGACACCATTTCGAGTAAGACCATGACCTATGATCTGGCCAGGCTTCGAGAGGCGATTCGCAGACCCAAGCGGGATTTGGCCAGCCGCCGCAATGTGGAAGAAGCGGTGCAGGAGCTGATCCCCGGGGCGACTCTCGTGGGTTGCTCGGGTTTTGGTGAGGCGGTCATCAAGAACATGAAGTAAGCGCTAGTTCTGAATAGAACAGGATGATGACGCAGGGGAGGCGGCATTCTGGGATCGGCAGTGGATGCCAGCAGCGGCGGTGGAGGCCCGAATTGCTCCATCGCCATGGAATTGACCTTAGGGGACGAAGTCATGTCAATCCGTGTGCTACTGGTGGATGACCATGCGCTGGTTCGTACCGGTATCCGCCACATCCTGGATGAGTCCACCGGCATTGAGGTTCTGGCCGAGGCGTCCTCGGGCGAGGACGCCGTGGACATGGCCCGCAGCGAGAAGCCGGATGTGGTCCTGATGGATGTGAATATGCCCGGCATTGGTGGCATGGAGGCGACTCGGAAGATTGCGGCAGTGGCGCCGGAGACCAAGGTCATTGTGGTGTCCGTGCATGCCAGCGATCCTTATCCCTCCCGACTCATGGAAGCGGGCGCTCAGGGTTATCTGACCAAGGATTGCTCCGGGGACGAGATCGTCACTGCCGTCCGTCGGGTACATGCCGGTGAGCGTTATCTCGCCGCAGAGATTGCCCGCAAGCTGGCGGACAGTCTGTTGTCCGGCGGCAAGGACACACCGCTGGATCAGCTCTCCCAGCGGGAGTTGCAGGTCATGCTGATGATCATTCAGGGCCACAGCGTCCAGTCCATTTCCGACAAGCTCTTTCTCAGTCCCAAGACGGTGAGTACCTACCGGCATCGTCTATTCCAGAAACTCGATGTTGAGAATGATGTGGGCCTGGCTCGATTCGCCATCCGACACGGGTTGCTGGAAGAGGGGCCCATGGATGCCGACGAGCCCGGCAAGGCCTGATGGGCAGGCAGAACAACATTCGTCCCCGGGCCTTCCGGCCTGACTGTCGTGCCTGCCCGCGACTTCGCAGCTTTCTGGACGGTGTTGCCGAGGAATACCCCTCCTACCATGCCGCACCGGTCGCGCCCTTCGGTGACAGCAACGCCCGCTTGCTGATCGTCGGTCTGGCGCCTGGCATGCATGGGGCAAACGCCACTGGCCGGCCCTTTACCGGGGATTTCGCCGGAATTCTCCTCTATCAGACGCTCCATGATCTGGGACTGTCCAATAAGGCGGTGTCCGAACATGCCAATGACGGTCTGCGCTTGAAGCACTGCCGCATTACCAATGCCGTCAAATGTCTGCCACCGGAGAACAAGCCGGTGGCCAGTGAGATCAAGCAGTGTGCAGGGTATCTGCGACATGAGCTGGATGAACTGCCGCGGCCGGGGGTGGTCCTGGCGCTGGGCCGGATCGCCCATGAAGCGGTGCTGCGGGTTCTAGGGTGCCGTCAAAAGGATTACCCCTTCGCCCATGCGGCCGAGCATCGCCTGGATGATTCCCTTTGCCTGGTGGACTCCTATCATTGCTCCCGCTACAACACCCAGACCCGACGCCTGACAGAGAAAATGTTCCAGCAAGTCGTGGCGAGAGCCCGAGATCTATTGCCCTGAATCAATGAGTGAAGAAGCCGGGGAATTTGATCACAAGGCCTTCCTCGGGAGCCTGACAACAGGACCCGGGGTGTATCGCATGTTGTCTGCCCAGGGGGATATTCTCTACGTCGGCAAGGCCCGCAATCTCAAGCGGCGGGTGGCCAGTTATTTTCGCAAGAATCATGACAGCCCCAAGACCCGTGCCCTGATGGTCCAGGTGGAGCGGGTAGAGGTGACGGTGACTCACACCGAAACCGAAGCCCTGATCCTGGAGAATAATCTCATCAAGGCCCATCGTCCCCGCTACAACGTGCTCATGCGGGACGACAAAAGCTATCCCTATATCCATCTCTCCGGTCACACGTATCCTCGGCTGAGCTTTTATCGTGGCACTCGCCGGGAGAAAGGACGTTTCTTTGGGCCCTATCCCAGCGTGGCATCGGCGAGGGCCGCGATCAGTGAATTGCAGAAGCTGTTCAAGCTCCGTCCCTGCACCGACAGTTTTTTCCGTAACCGATCGCGTCCCTGTCTGCAGTATCAGATCAACCGCTGCACGGCGCCGTGTGTGGCCTATATTTCGGCGGAGGAATACGCCCGCGACGTGGAAAACGCCATGCTCTTCCTGGAAGGGCGCAATCAGGACGTCATTGACCGCCTGATTGCCCGCATGGAAACGGCCTCCGAGGCCTTGGCCTTCGAGAAAGCAGCGGAGTTGCGAGACCAGGTGGCAAGGCTGAGACAAGCCCAGGCACGCCAGTATGTGACCGGCGATCAGGGGGATTTCGACGTGCTTGCGGTTGCCCGCCATGGCGATATCTTCTGTGTCGCCATCATCTATATTCGCGGCGGTCGGAACCTCGGTAGCAAGACCTTCTTTCCCCGGGTGTCCATGGACCATGAAGAGCGCGAGGTGCTCGCGGCCTTTCTGCCGCAATACTATCTGGACCGGGATGCTCCCCGGGAAATCATTACCGCCCATGCTGTTCCCGACGCGGCGGTTCTGGAAGCGACACTGAGCGAAAAGGCCGGACACAAGATTGGCATTCGGCATCGGGTACGCGGTGATCGGGCCCGGTGGCTGAAAATGGCAGCGGAAAATGCCAGCCAGGCCGTTGCCAGTCGCCTGGCCACGGACCGCCATGCGCGCCAGGCCCTGGACGCCCTTGCCGAGGCCCTCGGTCTGGAGGAGCCGCCACGGCGGATGGAATGCTTTGATATCAGCCACACCAGTGGTGAATCCACCGTGGCCAGCTGTGTGGTCTTTGAAGAGGGCGCACCGGCCAGCCAGGATTACCGTCGTTTCAACATGCGCGGTGAGACCGGGGGTGATGACTACGCCGCCATGGGCGAGGCGCTGGAGCGACGTTACACCCGGTTGCAGAAGGGCGAGGGGCGGCTGCCTGATCTGTTGCTGATTGATGGTGGGCGAGGGCAGTTGTCGGTTGCGGAGCGGGTAATGGAAGATCTGCAGGTGGATGGGGTGACCCTTCTCGGGGTAGCCAAGGGGCAGGATCGGCGGGCCGGGCAGGAACAGCTGTTCTTGTCCGGCCGTAAGGCTCCGCTTATACTCCCGCCAGATTCACCGGCTCTGAAGCTGATCCAGCGCATCCGCGACGAAGCCCATCGATTCGCCATTGCCGGGCACCGGCATCGGCGCTCCCGGAGCCGTCGCAGCTCACCGCTGGAAGCCATCCCCGGACTGGGTCCAAAACGCCGCCAGCAGTTGCTCAAGGCTTTTGGTGGCCTACAGGGGATTCGCCAGGCCGGGGTGGAGGATCTGGCGGCAGTCAAGGGTATCAGCCGGGCCCTGGCCCAACGGATCTACGACGAATTTCGGCTGGAGTGAAGCAGTGGGTTCAGGCCCACTGAATGACCTGGCCCCCGGTGGAGTTGTCAATCAATGCCGATCAATGTCCCCAATAGCCTGACCATCGCCCGGATCGTCATGATCCCGGTGTTCATGCTGTTCTTCTTTTTGCCCTTTAAATGGGCAGCCCCGGCCAGTGCCCTGATCTTCGGTCTGGCGGCAATTACCGACTGGCTGGACGGCTATCTGGCCCGGCGGCTCGGTCAGCATTCCAATTTTGGTGCCTTCCTTGATCCGGTGGCGGACAAGCTGATGGTGATCGCGGCCCTGGTCCTGCTGGTTCAGTATGACGGTCGGGCTCTGGTGGCCATACCGGCGGTGGTCATCATTGGTCGCGAGATCGCCATTTCGGCACTGAGAGAGTGGATGTCGGAACTGGGCGAACGGGCATCCATTGCCGTGAACTGGACCGGCAAGGTCAAGACCACTGCCCAGATGGTGGCCCTGTTGCTGATGCTGTGGCGTCATGACATTGGCTGGATACCCACTTATCAGCTCGGCTTGCTTGCCCTTTATGTCTCGGCAGGCCTGACGCTATGGTCCATGCTCCAGTATTTGCGGGCAGCCTGGCCGGCCATGCGGGAAGGGGATTATTAGGGAACCTCTGTGCAGAGGTTCCTTAGTTCAGCGACAAAAAATCGCTGCAGGCCTTGACAGTTTTTTCTTGGTCCATACAATAGTGCGCTCTTTCGGCGGGAATAGCTCAGCTGGTAGAGCACAACCTTGCCAAGGTTGGGGTCGCCGGTTCGAATCCGGTTTCCCGCTCCAGATAAAAAAGCCCGGTGCATTGCACCGGGCTTTTTTTTCGAGGAAGCTCTGAGGTCTGAGGTTCCTGGAACCCCAGCTTCCATGTCTACCTCGGCGCCGCGAATTGTGGTAAAGTTCGCGCCCTGTAAGCCGCACCCGATAAGGCTCGGTGGCAGAGTGGTGATGCAGCGGCCTGCAAAGCCGTGTACGCCGGTTCGATTCCGGCCCGAGCCTCCAATTTTCCGCTTGCCCGCCAGTGCAAGCATGCAGGGGAAGCGACGACCAGCCCGGGTGGCGGAACTGGTAGACGCAGCGGACTTAAAATCCGCTGGCCCTTAGGGCCGTGCCGGTTCGATTCCGGCTCCGGGCACCATTTCCCGCCCAAGACCGGCAGGCGAGGCCGCCGTTCATTCCTGAAGCGTTTATCCAAGATCGGATGTCCCACACAGAGGCTCACAGCAGCTCGGCGAAGGCGGGCACTACGGAACTCAGCGCTGCCGGACTTGAGATCTGGCGGGGCGAGACTCGTCTCCTGCGAAATTTCGGATTCCAGCTTTCTTCCGGCGAAACCCTGTGGTTGCGCGGTCCCAACGGTGCCGGCAAGACAACCCTTATGCGGGTGATTCTGGGGCTCAGCCAGGCCGATGCCGGCGAGGTTCACTGGTGTGGTCGCCCCCGCGATGAGGATCGCAGCGCCTTTCTTGCCGACGTGGCCTGGTGTGGCCACCAGACCGGCCTGCGGCCGGAGCTCAGTCCTCGCGAAAATCTGGCGAGCTGGCAACCGCTGGCCGGTCGACGTTCCGCGCGGCGCCTGAGCGACTGCCTTGAGCGGCTCGCTTTGACCGCGGTGGCCGATCGCCCCTGCGCCTTTCTCTCCGCCGGCCAGCAGAAGCGGGCCAGTCTCGCCCGCCTGCTGCTGTGCGAGGCCAGTCTGTGGTGCCTGGATGAGCCGCTCACGAGTCTGGACGCAGACGGGCAGACTCTGGTGGGCGAACTGATCTTAGAGCACCGGTCTCACGGTGGGGCTTGCCTGGTCAGCAGTCATCAGCCCCTGCCTGACTCGGCGGGGACTGTGCGGGAACTGGACCTGGATCGCAGCCACAAGGCCGGGGGAGGCGGGGCATGAACAGTGTCTTCCTGGCCGGCCTGTATCGGGAGTTGTTACTGGCCATCCGTGATACGGCCGACGTGGTCACGCCCCTGCTGTTTTTTGTCCTGGTGGGGATGCTGTTCGTGCTCGGCCTGGAGCCGATGCCGGAGTTGTTGCAGGCGGTCGGGCCCGGGGTGATCTGGGTGGCGGCCCTGCTGTCCGCTCTGCTGGGGGCGGAACGCCTGTTTCGGGCCGACTATCAGTCGGGTGCCCTGGAGCTGGCTGTGCTTAGCCCCGAGCCGCTGAGTCTGCATGTGATGGCCAAGCTTTGCGGCCACTGGCTGGTGAGCGCTCTGCCGTTGTTGCTGCTGTCGCCGCTGCTGGCACTGATGATGAACCTGCCGACCCAGGCATTGTCTGTATTGGCGCTGACGCTGTTGCTGGGAACACCCGTGTTCACCATCCTGGCTGCCCTGGGCGCGGCCCTGACCGTGGGGCTGCGGGGTGGGGGCAGCCTGCTGGCCCTGGTGGTGCTGCCACTGACCATCCCGGTGCTGATATTCGGCAGCCGCTCGGTGGTGCAGGCGGTGAACGGTGAGGAAGTTACTGGCCTGTGGGCCCTGGGCATGCTGGCCGTCCTGGCCCTCAGCCTGGGGCCGCCGGCAGTTGCCGCTGCCGTGCGAATCAGCCTGGAATGAGGATTGAAGCTTCCTCGTTTGATCTGGCTCACACTGCCTGCCCACTGGCGGGTTTACCCTGTGGGCCGCTGACCGGGGAGAGCCTTGAGTTGGAGACACGAATTCGTGGGTAAAGAGAGCTGGCGCTGGTTTCATCGATTCGGTTCACCGCCCCATGTCTATGGACTGGCGGACCGCATGGTGCCGTGGTTTGCCATCCTGGGACTTGCATGTCTGCTTACAGCGACGGTCTGGGGCCTGGCCTTTGCACCGCCCGACTACGAGCAGGGTGACGGCTTCCGGATGATCTACGTGCATGTGCCGGCGGCCTGGCTGTCCCTGTTTGTCTATGTTCTGCTGGCCTTGGCCTCGGCCATTGGCCTGATCTGGCGCATGAAGGTGGCCCATGCGGTGGCGATTGCCGCTGCCCCGCTCGGCGCGGCCTTTACCTTTCTCTCCCTGGCGACCGGCTCCATTTGGGGCCAGCCCATGTGGGGGACCTGGTGGACCTGGGACCCCCGGCTGACATCGCAGTTGATCCTGCTGTTCCTCTATATCGGCTTCATTGTCCTCAATCGAGCCTTCCAGGATCAGCGCAGTGGTGATCGGGCCAGCGCCTTGTTGGGCGTGGTGGGGGTGGTCAATGTGCCCATCATCCATTTCTCCGTGGACTGGTGGCACAGCCTTCATCAGCCGGCCACCATTGCAAAGTTCGGGGCACCCTCGATTGATACGGCCATGCTGATCCCGCTGTTGGTCATGGCCTTGGGCTACAAATTGTTTTTTGCCTGGTTGCTGCTGCGGCAATTACAGGCGGAGTTGCTGCAACGGGAACGGCGGGCGGCCTGGACGAAAGCCCTCGTCACCGGGCCTGGAGGCACGGTAAAATGATGGATTGGTTTAGCGAATTTCTTTACATGGACGGCTTTGCCGTCTGGGTCTGGAGCGCCTTCGGCGTCTCCGCCCTCGTCATGGGCCTGATGGTCTGGCTCGTGATCCGCCGACACCGCGAGGCCCTGCGCCTGGTGCGGCGCTATCATTCGGATGGAGGTTCCCGATGACCCCTCGTCGCAAGCGTATGGTTCTTGTGCTTTCAGCAGTGGCCGGCGTGGCCATTGCCGCCACCCTGGGGCTGAAGGCCTTTCAGGAAAACATTCTCTATTACTACAGTCCCACCCAGATTGCCTCGGGCGAGATTACCTTCGATGATCGGCGTATCCGCGTCGGCGGCCTTGTTGTGGATGGCTCGGTGCAACGGGAGATGGGTGAACTGGGCGTGGTGTTTGATGTCACGGATGAACTGGAATCGGTGACCGTGGCTTACGACGGCATCCTGCCGAACCTGTTCCGGGAAGGGCAGGGAATCATTGCCCATGGCCGCTTTGATGACGATGGTATCTTTATCGCCGACCAGATTCTGGCCAAGCACGACGAAAATTACATGGCGCCAGAGGTCAAGGAGTCGCTGCGGGAAGCGGAATGGCAACGGCGGCAACGGGAGCTGCGCGAGCAGCAGGAATACAGCGGCCCGGGTGAGGATTACTGATGGCAGCGGAACTTGGACAAATTGCGCTGATTCTGGCTCTGCTTATCTGCTTGGCTCAGGCCTGGTTCGGCCTGGCCGGTGCGGCTCGCCGCAGGCTGGATTGGATGCAGGCACTGCCCAGTGTGGTGGTGGGGCAGCTGGTCTTTACCACGCTGGCCTATCTGGCACTGACCTATGCCTTCATTACCCATGATTTCTCCATCGCCTATGTGGCCAATAACTCCAACACCGATCTGCCCTTGATCTATCGGCTGACGGCGGTTTGGGGTGCCCACGAAGGCAGTCTGCTGCTGTGGTCCATGCTGATGGCGGTCTGGACACTGGCCGCTGTCTGGTTCAGCCGTAATCTTCCCCAGGTTTTCACCAGTCGTGCCATCGGCATTCTGGGGGTGATCAGTGCCGGGTTCATTCTCTTTACACTGCTGACTTCCAATCCCTTTGAGCGGCTGTTCCCGATTCCGGAACAGGGCAGGGACCTGAACCCGATCCTCCAGGATCCGGCCATGATCATTCATCCGCCCATGCTTTATCTGGGCTATCTGGGTCTGGCCATTCCCTTTGCCTTTGCCGTATCCTCATTGATCGGGCTGGAGTCCAACACCACCTGGGCCCGCTGGACACGCCCCTGGGCCACCATGGCCTGGGTCTGCCTGACCCTCGGTATCGCCCTTGGCAGTTGGTGGGCCTATTACGAGCTCGGCTGGGGTGGCTGGTGGTTCTGGGATCCGGTGGAAAACGCCAGTTTCATGCCCTGGCTGGTGGCCACGGCCTTGATCCATTCCCTGGCGGTAACCGAAAAGCGGGGCGCATTCCGTAACTGGACGGTATTGCTGGCCATCTCCGCTTTCGCCCTGGCCCTGCTGGGCGCCTTCCTGGTGCGGTCCGGGGTGTTGGTTTCGGTGCATGCCTTCGCGACCGATCCCACGCGCGGCGTTTACATTCTGATCTTCCTGGCTTCGGTTGTTGGCGGGTCGCTGGCACTCTACGCCTGGCGGGCACCCCATATGCCGCCGGGCGGTGGCTTCAGGCTGGTGTCCAGGGAAAGCTTTCTGTTGCTGAACAACTTGCTACTGGTAGTGGCCACGGCGGCGGTTCTGCTGGGCACGCTTTATCCTCTGTTCCTGGATGCCATGGGCCTGGGCAAGATTTCGGTCGGCCCGCCGTACTTCAATGCGGTCTTCGTGCCATTGATGCTGCCGCTGATGTTCTTCCTGGGCTTCGGACCCTATGCCCGCTGGAAGCGCGATCAGGCCACGGAGTTGGGCAGCCGCATGTGGCCGCTGATGGTGGCGGCGGTGGTCTTTGGCGTGGGTGGCACCCTGATCCTTGGGGGGGCGGCCGGCGTCATGGTGCTCTTGGGCGTGGTCTTGGGTCTGTGGGTGATCTTTTCCGTCTTCATGGAACCCTTCCTGCGCTGGCGCAAGCGCGGCTGGCGGGGCATCAGCGGCATGCCGGCCTCCATCTGGGGGATGCTGACCGCCCATGCAGGCGTGGGGCTGATGGCATTGGGGGTTGCCGGTGTCACCACCTTTGCCGTGGAGCGGGATCTTCGCATGGTGCCCGGAGACAGCTATGAAGTCGCCGGTTACGAGTTTTATTTCGAAGGTGTGCGCGATCGTGTCGGTCCCAACTGGGACTCGGTTCAGGGTCGCTTTGTGGTGACCCGCAACGGCCGCGAGGTCACCAGCATGTACCCGGAAAATCGGGTTTACCGGGCCCGGCCCGATCCCCTCGCGCAAATTGCCTTGCATCCAAGATTGCGCCGCGATCTGTATGTCGCCATGGGGGATTATCTGGGCAATGATGCCTGGAGTGTCCGTATCCATTACATGCCCATGGTTCGGTTCATCTGGCTTGGCGCTCTGGTGATGGGGCTTGGGGGTGTGATTGCCGTCCTCGATCGCCGTTATCGCCTGGTCAGCCGTCGCCGTGAACAGGAATCCGAGCGGGCAGCCCGTGCCGCCGGAGGAGCGTCGGTCTGATGTGGCGTTATCTGATTCCCCTGGCGATCCTGCTTGTTCTGATCGGGTTTTTCTGGCGCGGTCTGTCACTTGATCCCAGCGAAGTCCCTTCACCCCTGGTGGGTCGCGAGGCTCCGGCTTTTGCCTTGCCCTCCCTGCATGAACCGGACCGATTGGTGACCAATCTGGACCTGGCCGGTGAGGTAACGCTGTTCAATGTCTGGGGTACCTGGTGTCCCGGCTGTCACGAAGAACATGATGAGCTCATGCGGCTTGCGGAGGAGGAGGGCGTTCGCATTGTCGGCCTCAACCTTCGCGATGATCGGGAAACCGCCATTCAGTGGCTCAGCCAGGTGGGCAATCCTTTCGAGCAATCCGGATTCGATGGTGATGGCCGGGTGGCAATCGACTGGGGCGTATATGGTGCCCCGGAGACTTTCGTGCTCGACCACCGTGGCCAGATTCGACACAAGCACATCGGCCCGATCACTCACCAGGACATCGATAATACGCTCCTGCCGCTGATACGCGGACTGGAGCAGGAGGCTCGGGAATGAAACTGCTGACCCCGTTTTTTATTCTGGCCGCCCTGGCCCTGCTCTCTCTATCGGTTCAGGCAGCGGATCCGGGGGAGCCTTTTGAGGACCCCGCTCTGGAGCAGCGATACCATCGCATCGTCAACGAACTGCGCTGCCTAGTCTGCCAGAACGAGTCCATTGCTGAATCCAATGCCGAGCTGGCACAGGATCTCCGGGCCCAGGTTCGCACCATGCTTGCCGATGGTGCCACGGACCAGGAGATCAAGAATTACATGACAGAGCGCTATGGCGACTTTGTGCTCTATCGCCCGCCCATGCGGGCGGATACGCTGGCTTTGTGGTTTGGTCCGGCCTTTTTGCTGTTGATCGGTGCCGTGGTTTTGGTGGTCACGCTTGTCCGCCGGGCTCGTCAGGATGCCGAGGAAGAGGCGGAACTGGAGGGGCGTGAACAATGATGACCTTTGTGACCCTGAGTGCACTATTGGTGGTCGCGGCCCTCCTGCTCGCCGCCGGACCGCTGATCCGCCGCCGTGGCGGCAAGGTATCCCGCGAGGCCGTGGATGCGGTGGCGGTAACGCGTGCCAGGCAGCTTGCAGAGCTCGAGCAGGAGCTCGAGGACGGTGATATCGACAACCGCACCTATGAGTTGTCGCGGCGCCAGATTGAAAGCGAAGCCAGTGATCGCCAGGCCGATGCGGAATCCGGCCCGGCCATCCAGACGGGGAAACCGGTCAGTGCCATTGTCCTGGCAGTGCTATTGCCCCTCGCTACCCTGGGGATCTATCTCCAGGTGGGTGACCCCGATGCCATTGATCGTGGCAGCATGAATCCCATGGCGGGTGGGGATATGGATATGGCCGCTGCCGTGGACGCCCTGGAGAGTCGCCTGGCGCAACAGCCGGATGATCTGGAAGGCTGGATGTTGCTGGGTCGAAGCCGTATTTCGCTCGGCCAGTACGACCAAGCCGTGGAAGCCTATCGTCAGGCGGTCGAGATTGCCGGTGAGGACAATCCCCGGGTACTGGCCAACTATGCCGAGGCCATCACGCTGGCGGATCCCTCACGCATGGTGACCCATGCCGCGCCCCTGTTCCGCCATGTGCTGGATCTGGACCCAAGCCACCCCAAGGGGCTTTGGTACGGTGGCCTGATCACAATGGAGGAGGGGGATCCCGAGTCGGCGGTGGCCTTGTGGGAGCGCTTGCTGGATCAGGATCCGCCGGATGCTTTCAGGCAGGTGGTGGAAGAGCGCATTGCCGTGGCCAGTGGCGAGGAAGGTGAGCTGGCGGTGACGGAAGGCGAGGAGAATGGAGCGGCGGTTACCGTTGAAGTGGAATTGGCAGAGCAATTCCAGGATGACATCGATGGCTCCGCCACGGTCTTTCTGATTGCCCGCCCTGCCCAGGCCGCCGACGCCCCACCCCTGGCGGGAATTCGTCTGACCGCGGCTGCCTTGCCCGGGCCTTTCCGGCTTGGGGACGAGAATGCGATGCTGGACGGACATCAGATCAGTCAGCACGAGCGGGTGGAGATCATTGCCCGGGTGTCAGAATCCGGCGACGCGACACCACGCCCTGGGGACATTATCGGGACTACCACGGTAGAGCTGGACAATGGTAGCGGTGAGGCCCGGGTGCTGATGGACCACCGGATGGAATGATCCCGGCTGGGTGCATTTTGCGGAAAGCGCAAGCCCGCCTCAGTGGCGGGCTTTTTCCGTCCTGAGCCGAGTCCGGGGGCGGATAAGACGCCAAGGCTGTAACAGAGCGCAGTCTGGAAGAATCATAATGATAAGATGAGGCATTCCGGCACCGTTCGGGGTGTATAGGGAGCATGATCGTGTACAACAAGGAACATCGGGGATGAGCGTAATGACGGAAGAGGATGAGCAGGCCAGCGCTTCGCTGACTCGAGCTTATGCACGCCTGCTCAGCAATGAGCTGCTACCCAGTCGATCGGGAGACCTGCCGAACTCCGCCTATCCCTTGCGTTGTCGCGCACCGGTAGAGCTCAACGACGATCGGCTGCAAGCATACCGTCGCCTTCTTGGTCTGCCTGCCGCGGATCTGATGCCGCCGCTCTATCCCCAGGTGGCTGCCATGCCGCTCCATCTCCAGCTTCTCTCCACACCGGGCCTGCCCGGTCGCAGTCTGGGCGTCGTGCATCTTGGGCAGCGTGTGCGCTGGAAGCAGAGCATGGAGCGTCCCAGGGAAGAACAGGGGCGGGCGCTGGACCTGGAAGTGTCTTTGCGGCCGGGGGCGGCTCATCCCCGTGGACGTATTTTTCACATGGAAACGGTCTGGCGCGATCCCGAAGGAGTCAGTCGATGGGAGGCGGAAAGCCTCTTGCTGTTTCGGGGGGTGGGCGCTCCCGATGGTGCGGATGTTCAGCGTCTGCCGCCGTCGGCGCCGCGCGTCCCGGCAGAGAGTGACAGCCAGGGTTTCGAATGTCCTGCCGGGATTGGTCGCAGTTATGCCCGGGTCTCAGGTGACTGGAACCCGATCCATCTGAGCAGCATGTCCGCACGGCTGTTCGGTTTTCAGTGCCCCATCGTGCACGGCATGTGGACGCTGGCCAAAGCGCTGGTCACGGTTGAAGAGCGTCACCCCACGCACTTGGCTGGAACCGGTCTGGAGGCCTGGTTTACGGCACCTTTGTTCTGGCCGTCCGAGAGCCGGCTGCATGTTTCCCCCGCCGGTGACTGGTTCCAGGTGGACCGGGACAGCGCGCGTCGGAAGCCCGCCTTGTGGGGCCGGGTATCACCCCTCGCTCAGAACTGACAGTGCATTCATTTCCCATCTCGATGCCTAGTCGAGCTAATGCCAATCTGGCTTGAGGGTATTTGTGTACATGCATACCGTTCTTGACGACCCAGCATCAACGCAAGGCGGCTCCTGACCGGATCAATGGTTGTCCATTCGGCGAATCTGGCCTCGCCACCCCCCCATGTCTCATCCCGGCGCACGGCATCCACGATTGCCGTGGCAATCAGTCCTATAAGTGTCTATGCTGGGCGGTATCGGTCTAGCGATAACAGCTGAGCCGTGCCGTGCTTGGGGGTGTTTCGGGCGAGGCTTGAATGACGGGGCAGAATGACAAAATGCCTGATATGGAAAAAAGGGGCGACTTCCATCGCTATCTGATGGATAACATCGCCGATGCCTTCTATCTACATGACCGCAGCGGTCGCATCCTTGAAGCCAATCAGGCTGCTTGCCGGCACACTGGGTATAGCCGCAGTGAGCTGTTGGGAATGTCAGTTTCTGATCTCAATCCCTACCGCGATCCGGCGGAAATCGATAATCTGCTGGCGGAAATGGTGGCATCACCAGGTGCCCAGAAAGTTTTCCGCTCCTGGCATCGACACAAGAGTGGAGAGCGCTTGGCCGTTGAGGTCAATCTGGTACGTCTAAACCATGATGGGCATGTGCTGTTTCTCGCTTCCGTGCGGGATGCGAGGGAGTGGGCTCGGCTTGAAGGGGAGTTGGAACACAAAATCGCCTTCAATGACTTGCTGCTCGACTTTTCCACTCGATTGATCAGTGTTACCCCCGACCGAATTGACTCGGTCATCCAGGACGTCCTTGCGGATATCGGCGCATTTTTCAATGCGGGGCGCAGCTATCTTTTTTCCATCGACCTTGATGCCGGCACGTTCAGTAATACCCACGAATGGTCCGCGCCGAGTGTGCCACCGGAGATAGGGCGTTTGCAGAACCTGCCCTTTGAGGCTTTTCCCTGGCTCATGGGTAATATCCTCAAAGGAAATATAGCCCATCTTCCCGATGTGGACATGATGGATGATCAGTACCGCGTTGAACGGGAGGAATACAAGCTGCAGTCCATACGTTCTCTGATCATCGTGCCATTGATGAAAGACGGGCGCCCGCGGGGGCTCTTCGGCCTGGACGCGGTCTGGGAGAAGCGATTCTGGCCAGAGGATATTCGCAACAATTTGCGCTTGCTAGGGCAGCTCATCGCCAGTGCTATCGATGCCGTGCAGTTTGGCGGCGAGCTTGAGTACCTGGCCTACCATGATCCTCTCACTGAACTGCCCAACAGGAAGCTGCTTTACGATCGGATCGATCATGCCATTGCAGAATCCACCCGAACCAATTCAATGCTGGCTGTCATGCTGCTGGATCTGGATGATTTCAAGTTGATCAATGATAGCTTCAGTCACAATGTAGGTGACCAGTTCCTCCGCCATACGGCACAACGACTGGAATCGGTCTGCCGCGCCGGGGATACCCTGTCCCGCCTTGGTGGTGACGAGTTTGTATTGCTAATGGAAGTTGAAGAGGCTGCCGATGCCGCCCGGGTTGCAGAGCGGGCTCTGGATCTTCTGACCAGCCCTATCGATATCGAGGGTGAGAAGCTTATCGTCCATTCGAGTATTGGTATTGCCATTTATCCGGATAATGGTGGTGACAGTGATACCCTGATTCGCAATGCCGACCTGGCCATGTACGAGGCTAAGGCGTCGGGGAAAAATCGTTATGCCTTTTTTGATCAGGAGATGACAGAACGGGCGCAGGCAAGCCTCAGCCTGCGCCACGACCTCGAGCGGGCTTTGGATTCCGATGAATTGTGTCTCTATTTTCAGGCCCGTGTCGATATTGCCCGGTCACGTATCTGTGGGCTTGAAGCACTGATTCGTTGGAACCATCCTTCCCGCGGGCTCTTGCAGCCGGCTGATTTCCTGCCCCTAGCGGAACGGTCTGACCTGATCTGTCGTCTGGATCACTGGGTTTTGAAGCAGGCCTGCAGGGAAAGCCGTCAGATACAGAAAGATGGCCCGGATTTCCGTATCGCGATCAATCTGTCGGCCAGGGATCTTTATGAGACAAAGCATCTGCAGCGTCTGATTGCCACATTGGAAGTGGAGGGCACCCAAAACCCACTGCCACTGGAGATTGAGATCACGGAATCCATCCTCATGCATGATGTTGAGCTGGCCATGGACAATCTCCGCAGAATCAAGGCAGCTGCCCCCGACGTCACCATCGCGATTGATGACTTCGGTAGCGGCTATTCCTCTCTGAACTATCTCCGCCAGATTCCAATGGATACCTTGAAGATCGACCGAGCCTTCATTGCTGACCTGGGGACTGAAAATGGGGGTGCGGCTGCCATTGTCCGCTCCATCGTGGAATTGGCCCGTAACCTGAACCTGCATGTGGTTGCAGAGGGCGTGGAGACAGAGGCGCAGCTTGGCTTGCTCCGTGAGCTTGGCGTGGAGGAGGCCCAGGGCTTCCTGTTCGGCCGTCCCGCACCAATCGCCAACGTCCTGGATGCGTCACGGGCTCCAGGGTTCCCCCAGCGCCGGGAATGGAACGCGGACAATCGCCCAGATTGACCACAGGGGCTGTTGCTGATACCTTTCCGCCTCGCACCAGGTGTCCCCATCTCAGTTCATGACCGGGGATTAAACGGGAAGTCGGTGAACTTCTGCTGCTACACGCGGTGAAGGATTCCGACGCTGCCCCCGCAACGGTGATTGAGCAGCCGTCTCTGTCCAGAGCCGGCACCGGTGAATCCATGACCACTGTGTCCGTGAGAGGCATGGGAAGGTGATTCGCCGGCGGCGCCAGCCTGCTCATCAGCCCGTAGACCGGCCTGCGTGCTCGACACCCGCTGAATCCTGCCGATTCCCGGGTGTCTGGCCGCACGCTGCGGAGGGCAGCGCTCGGGCCGGTCGGATGCCGAAATAACATTCCATTCTTCCGCCCCACCTGTTCCCTCAAGCGTGCATTCCGTTGCATCCAAATCCGTGCGGTGGGCACGGTTAGTTGAGGGAAATTCAATGCTAGTCGATCGTATCCGCAGTGCGTGGGTCACGCTACCCGCCGCTATTCTCATTGCACCCCTGAGCTTGGCCGCCGAAGGCGAAGATAAGCCCGCAGCCCCCTTGTTGGCGGCCGGGGCGGCGGAAGCCGTTCCGCTGAATCCGGTAGTGGTTACCGCAACGCGTACCGAACAGCAGGTCGATGACAGTCTGACGTCTGTGAGTGTGGTAGACCGGGAATCCATTCAACGGCAGCAGCCCCGGGAGTTTTCAGAGCTGCTACGGGGCCGTCCAGGGGTGGATTTTGTCAGTAATGGCCCCTTCGGCAAGGCCACCAGCCTGTTCCTTCGGGGGACGAGTAGTGATCACAGTCTGCTGGTGGTGGACGGTGTGCGCATGGGTGCCGCGACCACCGGTGGTGCCTCCTGGCAGTACCTGCCGCCCCAGTTCATCGAGCGGGTGGAGATCGTGAGGGGGCCGCGAGGCAGCGTCTACGGACCGGATGCCCTTGGTGGCGTCATTCAGGTCTTTACCCCGGAGGGTGGGGAAGAACTCAGCCCCTGGGCGGAAATCAGTGCGGGCTCCTTCGGTACTCACCAGTACGGGGCAGGTGTGTCCGGGCAGAGCGGCAATACCCGTTACAACCTGGGCGCCAACCATTTCCACACCGATGGCATTGCCCTTCGGGAGGATGGCGAGCGAAAAGGCTTCTATAACAGCTCCGCCGTGGGGCGAATCAGCCATGAGTTTGACGATGGTGGGGAGCTGGGCGTGACCTCCCTTCACTCCGAGGGGAGAACCGAGTTCATTGGCGGCAAGATGACGTTTGTCCATCAGGCCCTTGGTAGCACTTACGAGCGAAGCATCAATCAACACTGGGATACCCGTGTCACGCTTGGGCAAAGTCGTGATGAAGGCGACACCGTCAATGACAACGGCAGCGAGAGCGAATTCGCAACACGGCGTCAGGTGGCAAACTGGCAGAACAGCCTGTTCGCCGGTGACCACGAAATCCTCGTCGGCCTGGATTACCTGGACGATGAGATTACATCTTCTTCTGAATACGAAGAAGACAGCCGCCGCAATCGTGGCAGCTATGCCCAGGCATTGTTGGATTTTGCGCCTTTGAGCCTGGAATTGGGCATTCGGCATGACGATAACGATTCCTTCGGCACTGTTAACACTGCCAACGCCGCAGTGGGCTATCGCCTGGGCGAGTCGCATCGTATTCGTGCTTCCTGGGGTGAAGGCTTCAAAGCGCCAACCTTCAACGAGCTGTATTTCCCCGGTTTCGGCAACCCGGACCTGGAGCCGGAAGAATCGTCGAGCGTGGAGCTGGGCATTTCCGGTCTCTATGAGAACTGGTTCTGGGATGCCGTTGCCTACCAGACCGATGTGGATAACCTGATTGAAACGGTGTTTCAGGATGGGGTCTTCCTGCCCCAGAACGTCAACGAGGCCCGTATCCGCGGCCTGGAAATCGGTGCGGGGTGGAATCGGGATCACTGGCGCATCTACGGCAGTGTTTCCTATACCGACCCGGAAGACCGTGAAAGTGGCAAACGTCTGATCCGCCGCGCCAAACAGACCGGCAGGCTGGAAGTCGACCGAGAGATCGGCGATTGGTCATTGGGGGGCACCATTATTGCCCAGAGTCACCGTTTCAATGACGCCGATGGCGCCGAACGTCTGGCCGGTTTTGCACTGCTCAATCTTCGTGCCGGCTGGCGCTTTGCGGAAAGCTGGAATGCTCGCCTGGTCGTAGACAATGTGCTTGACCGGGATTATGTCATTGCCCGTGACAGCTTCAATGACTTTGACTATCAGCAGCCAGGGCGTAGCGTTAATCTCAGTCTTCGCTACGGTGACTGAGATCAATGACCGGGCCCTGGATGGTCGGGGCCCGGCTTTCAGAAAACGAGGAGGGCAGCGCATGGGGTACAAAATAATCAGTCCTGCCAGGGTGCTGATTGTGGCCTTGCTTTGGCTTCCCATTGTGTCACTGGCAGACAGCTCGACCGAGCCCGTCTGTGTTCATGACGATCTGATGCGACTGCTGTGTCTTGATGAGCCCGCAGAGAAGATCATCTCACTCTCGCCCGGGCTGACCGAGTTGCTCTTTGCCGCCGGTGCTGGTGAACGGGTGGTTGGAACCACCAGTTACAGTGATTATCCGGAAGCAGCAAAGGATATCCCTCGTATCGGCAGCCACAACCGCATCGACATGGAAGCCGTGCTGGCTGCCGAGCCGGATCTGGTTGTGGCCTGGATCAGTGGTAACCCCACCGAGCAGCTACGTCGGCTGGAAGAATTGGGGATCGACGTGTTCTGGGGGGAGCAGCGGAGTTTCGAGGATGTGGCTCACACTCTGGAGCGTTTTGGCCGTCTGGCGGGTAGCGAGGACATCGCCCATCCCAAGGCAGCGCATTTCAAAACGGAGATTGCCGCGCTGAAGGCCCGTTATGCCGATGCTGCCCCGGTCCGGCTCTTCTATCAGATATGGGATGATCCCTTGATGACGGTCAATGATGAACACCTGATCAGTCGTGCCGCAGCCGTGTGCGGAGCCAAGAACATCTACGGGGACCTTCCGAGGTTGACGCCAAGGCTGGATGTGGAGTCAGTATTGTCAAAGGACCCGGAAGCCATCGTCGTCGCCGGGATGGGGGAAGACGACGATAGCTGGTTGGATCCATGGCGGCGATTCGAGGGAATGACCGCGGTAAAGCGGAACAATCTATACTTCATTCCACCCTCCAGTATCCAGCGGGCGACACCGAGGTTGCTGGAGGGCATGAAGCGCTTGTGTGCCCATATGGAGCAGGCGCGTGAGCGTCGTTGAATCGGGCCCTACAATTCGGGAGACTGCGGGCATGTATCGTGGCGACCTGCAGCGCATGCTGCCGCCGCTGATTGTTCTGTTGGGGATGGGGCTGCTGTCCCTGGCCCTGGCAGTCAGCATCGGCAGCGTTCCCATCCCGCCAGGGGAGTTCTGGGCGGTGGTGACCGGTGGTGGCAGTGAACTCCATCGCACCCTGATTATCGAATTGCGTCTGCCGCGAGCGGCGGCTGCGTTCGCCACCGGCGGCCTGCTGGGCGTGGCCGGCGCCCTGATGCAGGTCCTGCTCAGAAATCCGCTTGCCGACCCCTATGTGCTTGGCCTCTCCGGCGGTGCCGCCGTGGGGGCTCTGACAGCCATGCTCTTTGGTCTGGGGGTGACTGCGGTCTCTGGCTCTGCCTTCGCCGGAGCCATGGTCTCGGTGGTGCTGGTGTTCGGACTGGCTCATGGCACCGGCAGCTGGACACCGACACGCCTGTTGCTTACCGGCGTGGTGGTGGCAGCCGGCTGGGGGGCGGTGATCACCTTCATGCTGGCACTCAGCCCGAGCGAGCAGATTCCCGGCATGTTGTATTGGCTCATGGGGGACATGGCTTACGCCCGTTCACCCTGGCCGGCCGTCACGGTCCTGGTGGTCGCCTGCGTTCTGATGCTGCCCTTTGGCCGCAGTCTCAATGTGTTGGCCCGGGGGCCGTTGCAAGCGGCGGCCCTGGGGGTGTCCGTGCGCCCCATGACCTGGACGGTCTATGCCGTGGCCAGCCTGCTCACTGCCGTGGCGGTGACCACCGCCGGTGCCATCGGTTTTGTGGGGCTTGTGGTGCCGCATATGCTGCGACTCGTGCTGGGCAATGACCAGCGTCTGATTCTGCCTGCATCGGCATTGGGGGGCGGCATCCTGCTGGTGCTCTCCGATACCCTGGCACGAACCCTGTTGGCGCCGGAACAATTGCCGGTCGGGGTCATTACGGCCATGCTTGGCGTCCCGACCTTCCTCTATCTGCTGTACCGGAGTCGCTGATGGCTCGACTGTCGACACAGTCTCTGCGGATTGACGTGCCGGGGCGGGCCGATGGCAGTGCCATTGATATTTCCATAGAGCCTGGGCAGGTCTGGGGAGTGATCGGGCCCAACGGGGCCGGCAAGACCACCCTGTTGCATACTCTGGCAGGGCTCAAGAATGCCCGTGGCGGACAGATCTGTCTGCAGGGGAGGTCATTGCAGTCCCTGGGCCGCCGCACCATTGCCCGCCGCCTGGCCGTTGTTTTTCAGGATCATCAGGACAGTTTTCCGGCCACGGTACTGGAAACGGCCCTGATCGGCCGCCATCCCCATCTGTCCCCCTGGGACCTGGATACGGCCGAGGATGTGGAACTGGCGCTGTCCGCATTGGCAGCCCTTGAGCTCAAGGGCATGGAAAATCGTCTGGTGAGCACTCTCTCGGGGGGAGAACGCCAGCGCCTTGCCATTGCTACCGCCCTGGCCCAGGCCCCGGAAATCTGGCTGGCCGATGAACCCACCAACCATCTGGATCTCCATCATCAGGTGGCGGTGATGCGCCTGCTGAGAGAACAGGCGCAAGCCGGCTGTGGTGTATTCGTGTGCCTGCACGACATCAATCTGGCCGCCCGATGGTGCGATCAGTTGCTCCTGCTTGAACCGGACGGCCAATGCTGCTGGGGGCCGGCCCTGGACATGCTCGTCCCCTCGGCGCTTGAACGCCTCTACGGCCAGGCGCTGCACGTCACCGAATTGAACGGCCGCCCGGTCTTTGTACCGGCTGATTGATGTTTGCCTCGCGCAGAGGCGCAGAGAAAAGAAAAAGATATTGCCTCGCGCAAAGGCGCAAAGACGCTAAGGGAAAAGCGTTTCTACTGTAAAGGGCAGAGCTTAGTCAACGTACAAGCGACGGTGCGATGACAGGAGTCACAACAACTTTGGTTTTTCTTTGCGTCTTAGCGTCTTTGCGCGAGGCAGTCATTATGAATTTGATTAGGCATTCTCAGCGCCTCTGCGTCTCTGCGCGAGATAAAGATTTCAATGATGAATGAGCAAGAGCAGATAAAAGGCAAAGCGCCGGTGGCGTTGATTACTGCGCCGGGGTCGGGGCAGGGGAAGTCGATGGTGACGGCGGCCCTGGCTCGATTGCATCGCAATGCCGGTTTGAATGTCCGGGTTTTCAAGCATGGACCGGATTATCTTGATCCCATGGTCCTGGAAGTGGCCTCGGGTAATCCGGTCTACCAACTGCATCCGTGGATGACCGGCGAGAGTGAATGCCTCTGGCGACTGGCCGAGGCGGCCGCCGAGGCGGATCTGGTGCTAGTGGAAGGCTCCATGGGCTTGTATGACGGTGCCCCTTCCAGCGCCGACCTGGCCGTGTTGGCGGGGATGCCCGCATTGCCGCTGATCGATGCCGGCGGCATGGCCCAGACATTTGGTGCCGTGGCTCTCGGCCTGGCCAGCTACCGCGATGATGTGACCGTCAGGGAAGTGATTGCCAATCGCATCGGCGGAGCGGTGCACGGAGAGATGCTGGCCGAAAGTCTGCCGCCCGACATCACCCTGCTGGGCGGTATTCCTCGACATCCTGCCATGGACATTCCCGACCGTCATCTGGGCATTGTCCAGGCTCGGGAGATCAGCGATCTGGATGAACGCCTGAATCAGGCTGCTCAGGTCTTGGCGGAAGCCGGGCTGAGTCGCTTGCCCAGGGAGATCGAGCTCACTGCCCGTCAGCCCGCGCCGCCGCCCGATGATTTGGTCGGCAAGCGCATCGCCATCGCCCGTGATTCGGCTTTTGCCTTCATCTACCGGGCCAATGAAGACCTGTTGAGGGCGATGGGTGCCGAGCTCTTTTACTTCTCTCCGCTCGCGGATGAGGCAGTCCCCGACGCCGATGCCCTTTGGCTGCCCGGTGGCTATCCCGAACTCCATGGCGAGACCCTGGCCGGAGCCGGGCATTTCAAGGCAACTCTCAAGGCCCATCACGAGGCCGGGCGCCCCATTCTGGCCGAGTGCGGCGGGATGATGGCCTGCATGGAGGCCCTGGTGGACCAGGAGGGGAAGCGACACGCCATGGCCGGTCTGCTCCCCGGCGAGAGCATCATGGCCGGGCAATTGGTCGGACTCGGAATCCAGTCATTGGAGTCCGAGCAAGGGAGTCTGCGCGGCCACACCTTCCACCATTCCAGGGTGAAAACCTCGCTGACGCCCGTGACCCACACCCGGCGCCAGCGTTTCGACAGTGCCGGTGAAGCGATCTATCGGCATGGCTCGCTGACGGCGAGTTATTTTCACAGCTATTTCCCGTCCTGCCCCACAGCCGCCGCCGCACTCTTCTTACGCCCATGAGCCGAACGCTGATGGTCCAGGGCACCACCTCCGATGCGGGCAAAAGCACCGTGGTCGCGGCCCTGTGTCGCTGGCTTCACCGCCGGGGACTCTCGGTTGCTCCCTTCAAGCCACAGAACATGGCGCTCAACAGTGCCGTGACCGTGGATGGGGGCGAGATCGGTCGTTCCACTGCATTGCAGGCCCGGGCCTGTGGACTGGAGCCCCACAGCGACATGAATCCGGTTCTGCTCAAGCCCCAATCGGACCAGGATGCACAGGTGATTCTCCGGGGCCGGGTCCACGGCAACATGCAGGCCCTGGACTATCACGCCTTCAAGGCCGAGGCCCGGCAGACCGTTCTGGATGCCTGGCAAGCCCTGTCGGCACGACACGATGTGATCATTGTCGAGGGCGCCGGCAGTCCCGCCGAGATCAATCTGCGCGCCAATGACATTGCCAATATGGGCTTCGCCGAAATGGTGGACTGCCCGGTGCTGCTTGTGGGGGATATTGATCGCGGTGGGGTCTTCGCGCAATTGGTCGGGACCCTTTCGCTCTTGTCGTCCAGCGAGCAGGCCCGGATCAAGGGCTTTGTCATCAATCGCTTCCGGGGTGACATGGCCCTGTTGCGTGACGGACGAAGCTGGCTTGAGCACTACACCGGCAAACCGGTAGTCGGGACCTTGCCCTATCTGGAACGACTGATCCTGGATGCCGAAGACAGTATCAGTACCCAGGGCGTTGAAGGGGAGGCGCCAGGGCTGCGGGTTGTGGTGCCGGCCCTGCCACGAATCAGCAACCACACGGATTTTGATCCCTTGCGCCTGCATCCCGAGGTGAGCCTGACCTTTGCCCGTGACCCGGATGACTGTGAGGCGGCGGATCTGATTATTTTGCCGGGCAGCAAGCACAGTCGGGCCGATCTGGACTGGATGCGTTCCAGGGGCTGGCCAAACCGACTGGAGCGACATCTGCGCTATGGCGGTCGGCTGATGGGGGTCTGTGGCGGCTTTCAGATGCTGGGTCAGGTGATCGCCGATCCGGATGGAGTTGAAGGGGAGGCGGGGGAGGGCCGCGGCCTCGGTTGGCTGCCCATGACCACCCGCCTGATGCCGGAGAAGCAGCGGCGCCGCAGCCGGGGAAGGCTGATCCCTGGCAGTGAAGCGGTATCAGGCTATGAAATCCACAACGGCATCAGCGAAGGCCCCGCCCTTGGTTCACCGCTATGCCAGTTGGAGACTGGTCCTGACGGGGCAAGGAGTCCCGATGGCCAGATTATCGGGACCTATCTGCACGGGATTTTCGAGCAGGGGCCCGCCTGCCAGTCCTTGCTGCGATGGGCAGGTCTCAAGAGCGAGGGAGTGGCGACAGACTATCACCACCATCGTGAACGCGAACTGGACCGCCTGGCTGAGCTGGTCGAGTCTCATCTGGACCGCCAATGGCTGCACTCGGTTCTGGACCTGGAGGGTGGCCGGCGGCGGCCTGCGTGATACATTGCCTGCCTGCAGTACGAAGCAATTCGCAATAAAAGCCAATTTCCAGTTGACTGGCCTTGGTGATGTAATACACTAAGCCACTTCCACTGGATGAGTAACCTCGGGGGGTTCCCAATGTTAGCAGTATTCAAGAGTCGAACAGCAGCCTTTGTCAGTCTGCTGTTCGCCATTGCCATCATCAGCGCTTGCGCGGCCGGCATGGATCGTCCGCAAGCGGCGGGTGAGGTCGAGCACGTGCGCACCGTTGAGGGGATTGCCGAATATCGCCTCGATAATGGCATGCAGGTGCTTCTCGTTCCGGACCAGAGCCGGAGTTCGGTGACCGTGAACACCACTTACTTCGTCGGCTCCCGTCATGAGGGCTATGGCGAGACCGGCATGGCCCACCTGCTGGAGCACATGCTCTTTTACGGCACCGACAAGCATCCGGATATCCGCTCGGAAATCTCGGAAAAGGGTGGTCGCGCCAACGGCACCACCTGGTATGACCGGACCAACTACTTCCAGACCTTTCCGGCCTCCGACGAGAACCTGGAATGGGCCTTGTCCATGGAAGCCGATCGCATGGTCAACGCCAATTTTGACGGCGAGGACCTGGCCTCCGAGATGAGTGTTGTCCGCAACGAGTTCGAGATTGGCGAGAACAATCCCTTCCGGGTTCTCATGCAGCGCACCATGGCCGTCGCCCATGAGTGGCACGGTTATGGCCGCAGTACCATCGGTGCCCGCTCCGATATTGAGGGCGTACCGATCGAGCGGCTGCGGGACTTCTACTACCGCTACTATCAGCCGGATAACGCCATGGTGGTGGTGTCCGGTAATTTCGAGACTGACAAGGCGCTCGATATGGTCGCCGACAGTTTCGGGCGGATTCCGGCACCGGATCGCGAGAAAGAGCTTCGCATCTGGGACACCTACACCCGCGAGCCCACCCAGGACGGCGAGCGCACCGTGACCGTGCGCCGTTCCGGGGACAGCCAGTATCTCATGGCCAGCTATCATGTCCCGGCGGGGGCGCACCCGGATTTTGCCGCGCTCGACCTGCTGGCCCATGTGCTCGGCAATCAGCCTTCCGGGCGCCTGCATCAGGCCCTGGTTGATAGCGAGCTGGCCACTCAGGTGGGCACCTTTGCGTTCAGTCTGAGAGAACCGGGCGTCCTGCTGGCCTTTGCCGAGGTCGACAGCGATCAGGACCTGGATGAGGTTGAGTCCGTGTTCCGCCAGACCCTGGACGAGGTCCTGGCGAACGGCATCAGCGAACAGGAAGCCGTTCGTGCACGCAGCTCCCGGCTACGTAACCTGGAAACCCAGACCCTCAACGATTCCGAGCGCATCGGCATTGGCCTGACCGAATGGGCGGCCAGCGGCGACTGGCGCCTGATCTTCCTGCATCGCGATCGGATTCAGGAGGTCGAGGCAGAGGATATCGAGCGGGTGGCCGAGAAGTACCTGCGCCGTGACAATCGCAGTGTTGGCCGTTTCATTCCCGACAGCGAGCCCAAGCGTACCGAGATCCCCGAAGTGGATGATCTCGACGCCATGCTGGCTGCCCATGAGTTCGTGGAAGAGGGCCGGGTGGCCGGTGAGGCCTTCGATCCCACGCCGGAGAATGTCCAGGCTCACCTGATTCACCGCGAGCTGTCCAATGGCATGCAGGTGGCCTTGCTGCCCAAGCAGACCCGCGGGGACCGCGTGGTCGGGCGCATTCAGCTGCGAATGGGCGACGAGGAAAGCCTTCATGGGCAGCGGACCGCCTCCCAGATGGTTGCCTCCATGCTCATGCGCGGCACCACCGAGCGGGATCGCCAGGCAATCTCGGATCGGCTCGACGAGCTGCAGTCCAGTCTCAATGTGGGCGGTGCGGGCAATCAGGTGACAGCAACCCTGGACACCAACCGGGACCAGCTTGAAGCTGTCCTGGACCTGGCAACCGAGGTCCTGCGTCAACCTGCTTTCGATGAAAGCGAGTTCCGTGAGCTTCGCCGCAGCCAGATCAACAGCCTGCGGGAGGCACGGACCCAGCCCCAGCAACAGGCCTTCGCCACCATCGGCAACCGCATGAGCGGTCGTGAAGCCGGTCATCCGGGCTATGCCGCCACCATCGAGGAAAGCCTGGAAGCCATGGAAGCGCTGGAACTCGGCGAGCTTGCGGCCTTCCATGAGCGTTTCTATGGCGCCGGTGATGGCATTCTGGTGCTGATCGGCAGTTTCGATCCGGACGAGATGGTCGCCAAGCTGGAAAGTCGTCTCGGCGACTGGACGGCTGAAGTGCCCTTTGAGCGGATTCCTGCCGACTTCCACGACCCGGAAGGCGAGACCGTCGTGATCGACACCCCGGACCGGGCCAATGCCGCCCTGGCGGCTGCCCAGCGGATCATGGTGGGTGATAATCACGAAGACTATCCTGCGGTGGCTATGGCCAATCATCTGATTGGCGGCGGCTTCCTCAGCTCCCGTCTGGCCGAGCGCATCCGCAACCAGGAAGGCATCAGCTATGGCGTGGGCTCCGCGTTCCAGGCTCATCCCCGCGAGGATTCCGGCCAATTCCTGAACTTTGCCTTCTATGCGCCGGAGAACCGGGATCGCCTGCTGTCGGTACTGCGCGAGGAGCTCGACAAGGTGGTGGAGGACGGTTTCACCGAGGACGAGCTCGAGGCCGGCCGTGACGGCTGGCTCCAGAACCGTCAGGTGTCTCGTGGCAGCGACAGCGAACTGGCGGGTACGATCAACAGCAACCTGGCCGCCGGGCGCGACATGCTTCGCGAAGGCGAGCTGGATGCAGCTATCCGGGCCCTGGATGTGGACACGCTCAACGAAGCCGTCCGCCGCCATTTCAAGCCGGAACGGATGACCATCGTGATTGCGGGCGATTTCGAGGATAGCGACGAGGAGTAAGCAGGGAAGGGATTCTCTGGCCCGTGCTTTGCGCGGGTAGTGAGCGGGGCGGGCCGGTGTTCTCACCGGCCCGCCTTTTTCATTTTGGCAGCTTAACCGCTCCGCTTACGCCGGATGGCCGCGCCCCGTGCCAGCCAACCCGCGGCGACCCCCACGAGGAAGACCGTAAACAGGACCACGGCCCGCGATGCCTCCCAGGTCCAGATCAGGAACTCCACGCCGACAGTTTCCCGATTCTGCATCACAAAGCTGATTACCAGGGCCATCAAGACCGCGGCGATAACTGCTTTCAGTTTCTGCTGTCCAGTCACAGTTCCTCCTTATATCAATGGCTTACCAATTATCAGTTAGAGGTTACTTTAACGTGAAACGTTGCGCATTGCCGCTTACTCTTGGTCTTCCAAGGATAGACTCTGTTCCAGCAAATGGGGGGCATCGAAATGGCGTGTAGACATTTGTGGCATACCGGATAATCAAGAGCTCGCGTTCGAAACCCTGTAGACTTTTTGGATCTTCAGCAAGGCCGGTGGGTAGTGGCCTCGGCTGATAGTGGTTGCTATTTTTCACGCATGGCGCTCCAACATTTCGATGGCTTGAGTGATTGGAGCGATTTTTCGCATCGTTTACTCCTCGTGGTAAGTCCGCGTGGAACGGGGCAGGCGTTGGAGCGTGCTTATGCGTGGAACCGCGAAGCCGAGCAAGCACAACTTACCATTGCCCAGCGCTCCCGCCGTTCACTGCCCTTGATCAGGCCGCGCTGACCGTAGAGGCTGCGCCGACCGTCGGGGTGAGGCAGGGACCTTAGCGCTTCGGCAGGGCGGACAGAGAGTTCGGTTGACGAAATCGGCTCCCCGGCGGCGCGGGTGTCAGCGGCGCCCGCCCCCGAGCCGGGAAAGACCATGTAGTAGCAGCCGCAGCTATGCAGGCTTTCCGCTGCAAGCACCTCGCCATTCTCGGTCAGGGTGACGCGCCAGATCAGTCCGTCCAGGTGACCGCCAAGAAGATCGAAGACGCCTTGGCGCGGCCGTGCCGGCAGCCAGACCATGTAATTGAGCTGAGGCAGGATGCGACCGTGAAAGCGGGTGAAGCTGAGAAAGCGGTATTCGACCGGTTCATCGGTATCCACCCGGACGGTGCTCTCCGGCGACCACTCGGGTTGACCGAGGCGATCGTCCGGGCTGTCCTGGGCTATCCGCCAGACCGGTGCGTGTTTTGCATAGAGCTGCGTCAGCGCCTCGGTATCCGGTCTCGGGATCCCGAGGCTGTCACGTGGCCAATCAGCCCGAGCCGTCCCCGGCAGACGCTCGGCCGATCGGGCATCCTGAGCCAACCATTGCCGCGCCTCAGTCGCGTCCTCGGCGAACCCAGACGTCGCCAGGGCCTCGGATTGCTGACTGTGCAGACGATTGACGCCAACCAGGACGGGTAGGCGGGTCAGCGGATACATCCCCAGCCAGCGCATCCCGGTTCGGTACTCATCCGGCACTTCGGCGGCCGAGCGCAGTGAAATCTGCAGCGCCGGGTCCGAAAGCACTTCGTCGTTCAGGCGCTCACTGCATTGCTTGAGCGCGCGGACCCTCTCACCTACGGTCTCACTATGCGGCTCGGCCGTCTTGAGGTTGGCGAGTTCATAACGCCGGGCCTCAAGATCTTCTCTCGCTAAATGAGCCAGCCACCCTCGCCATAGCTCGGGGCCGTCGAGTTCATCGCGGAAAGATGCGATAAAGCGATTGCTGCGCAGCCAGGGAAAGCCTGCCACTCGGTAGGCGCCCTGATCATGAAGTTCGGCTGAGGCCAGGCGACGGTCCAGCGCCTCGTAATCCGCCAGACAGGCAGCGGCATCATCCGGCAGGGCGCCTGGGTCCAGCGGCGTCGTCGTGCAAGCAGCAAGCAGCAAGCAGAAGCATGCCGCCCAGCGGGCTAATTCGCCTGCAGAATCGCTTGCACTTGCGGGTCCCTGGAAGCATGAGTACACACCGTCTGGTTTCAGCGCCAAACTACCATAGGAGGGATTATCTAGTAATTAACATAATATATATTATACGCATAAATGGATTTTGGGCTTGAGCGGTGAATGGGCTCGGACTGGCCCCTGCCATGCCGTTCCGGGCCCTTTCAGAGCCATCGTCTTAAACGCCACGCCAGGCTCCCGAGTATGGCTTCCAGCTGGCCAGTGGCGCTGAGGCTCTCGTGACTGATGACCTGAGACTGACGGCGGTCCCGGTCAAACTGCTGATCCAGGGCCTGGCACAGGTCGCTGCGGCGACTGACCAGGTTCAGCTCCAGGTTGAGGAAAAAGCTGCGGTAGTCGAGGTTTGCCGTGCCGATCGTGCTCCATGCGCCATCGACGGTGAGACATTTTGCGTGCATCACCCTGCCTTGGTATTCGTAGATTGTGAGCCCATCATCAAGCAGGCGCCTGTACAGTTGGCGCGCAGCCAGCTGTGTGATCCAGACATCGCTGATGCTCGGCAGCAACAGTTCGACCCGGACACCCCGGGCAGCCGCTCGGCGCATCAGTTGCAGGGTCAAGGGGTCCGGAGCGAAGTATGGCGTTGTCACGCGGACTCGGTTCTCCGCCCCGGCCAGCGCTTCGCGGAACACGGCCCGAAATTGGCTGCGCTCGGCATGCGTCCGGTTGCTGACCAGCCGGAGGCCGGCGTATTCGCGGTGCCTGCGAGCGATGGGACGTGGCCGATGATGCCAGAGCGCATCGAAGATTTCCCGCGCCTCGGCCACCAATGACGGGTTATCCAGTCGCAGGTGGCTGTCTCGCCATCGTTCCTCGCCCACGGCCCGGTAGGAGCTCTCGGCGTGGATATTGAATCCACCGAGATACGCGCATGAGTCATCGATAATCAGTAACTTACAGTGATTTCTTAAATTAAAGCGCCAAGGGTCTCGCCAGGACCAGGGGTGGAACAAGCGGACTTCCACGCCTTGAATGCGCAGATCCCGAAAAAGGCCTTTTCGGGCCTCAAACAGGCATCCCAGCGCATCCACATGGAGGCGCACATGCACCCCGCGGCCGGCCGCATCCTTCAGTGCGCTGAGAAAACGCCGGCCGACGGGATCATCGGCGAAGATATAGGTCTCCAGCAGGATCTGCCGCTTGGCGGCATAGATCGACGCAAGCATGTCGGCATACAGGCCGTCACCCTCGTGGTAGAGACGATAGGGTGCCGTCGCTTCCAGGGCGGTTTCCGCTTTGGCCGGGTCTGCGTATGATGACGAGGTCATTCAGATAACGGTTCGAGCATGCGGGTACTGAATTACAATATACGTTATGCCACGGGCATTGGCCCGGGATTCCATTTCCCCCTGCCCTTGGCGGGCTATCTTCGCTCAACAGCGAAGAATCTGGACCGAATTACCCGCTTTGTCTCGGAAATTCGTCCGGATGTGGCGGGCCTCACGGAAGTGGACATGGGCTCCTTCCGTAGTGGCGCCATCAACCAGGCTGAGCATATTGCCGAGGCTTTGGGCCACTACCATTCCTTTGAGTCAAAATACTCCGAACGCTCCCTGAATACGCGGCTGCCGGTGGTGAGCAAGCAGGGAAACGCAATCCTGACCTCCCAGCCAATCGTGCAGGAGCATTTCCATTATTTCGATGCCGGAATAAAGCGCCTGATTCTCGAGATTGAACTCGATGAGGTGGTTCTCTACCTGGTTCATCTGTCAGTCAAGTATCGCCACCGCCATTACCAGCTCCGGAATCTCTATTCCCTTGTGGGGCAAAGCAATAAGCCCGTGATCGTCGCCGGAGACTTCAATACCTTCTGGGGTGACTATGAAATGCATCTTTTCATGGAAGCCTCGGGACTCCGCAATGCCAATGCCGCCGGTGATCCCACCTACCCCAGCTGGGCTCCCAGCCGGCAACTGGACTTCATACTTTATAGTGAGGGCCTGGAGGTGGTTGATTTTCGTATCCCCGACGTCCGTCTGTCAGACCACCTGCCTTTGGTCTGCGATTTCCGCATTACAGCTTAAGCAGGAGAAAGTAACCCCGCGATGGACTCCGTACCGATTCTGATCACCAGTGCCCTGGTCCTCACGCTCCTCGTGCTCGGCGGGATTGCCCTGGTGCTCCGCCGTCACCGCGCCCAGCGCCCCTACTCCACTGTCCTGGATGAAACGGTCCGCATGGACGACATCTGGGAGCAGTGGATGGAAATGGAGTTGCCGGACTCCCTGCACCGCCTGAGAGCCGAGGCCCGTCAGACCCTGGATAGCCATCAGCGGGATGCCATTCGGCAGGATCTCCTGGACTTCGAACGGGAAACCCTGGATGGCCGCTATCCCCTCACCCGCCTGCGGCAGGAAATGATGGCCAGTGTGGACCGGCGGATCATCAACATCGAAATCCTCCGGCTCGAGCCTCGCGACAAGGCCCGCTTGCGCAAACAGCAAAGCGACATCGTTCAGACGGATAGCCACGCACGGGAATATATTCTCGCCAATGAGCTGCGCCTGGCCGTGCTCCGGGAGTACGCCGCTCGCCGTTACGGTGACCGGGCGGAGAACGATTGGCTGGAAGTCTATGAAAAAGCAGCCCAGTTCAAACAACGTACCACCCGCTCAAGGCTCATGCGGGGTCTGGAAAGCGATGTGGAGTCCGCCCAGGACGCCCGGCAGCAGGCCATTGACGTGGTGGACCGACAGTTACAGATGCGGCTGCTGCAGGTTCCGCCCGGTACAAGTTTCCGCCGGGACCAGCGTCCGGCCACTGGCGAAAGTCCCCGCGGGACCGGGAGTACCGAAATCTAGCCCCACATTGAGCCGTTCCCCGGGTTCTGGCTGCTTCCCCCCCCTTGCGTCGGCAGGCTGCCTGTCAGTATGATTGAAACATCTGTTTGAAACTCGCTTCCAGGCCGGTTTTGGCGCGGCCTGATACCGGCCTGGCTCAGGCCAAAACCGTTCCAGCTCTGGCTGGAAACCGTCCAGGCAGCATGCTCCGGTGATCACATGACGACCGCTTCCAACCCCACCAAGGAACGAATCCTTTCCGCAGCGGAGCTGTTGTTTGCGGAAACCGGAATCGCGACCACCTCATTGCGCCGGATTACCGCTCGTGCCCGGGTCAACCTGGCGGCGGTGAACTATCATTTCGGGTCCAAGGACGGCCTCATCGATGCGGTGTATGAGCGGCGCCTGGGGCCGGTCACGGATGAGTGGCTGACCAACATCGAACGGCTTGAGCGGCAATACGGCGACGATCCGGCGCCGGTGGAGGAGATCGTGGAAGCCTTCGTCTTGCCCGTGGCACGGCTGGCATCGGATGAAGTGCGCGGTGGCCGCATCTTCATGCGCCTGCTCGCCCAGGGCTACAGCGAGGCTCGCCATTATTTCGAAAAGCTCTTCTCCAGTCAGTATCAGCACGTGCTGGACCGCTACCGTCAGGCCCTGAGGCGGGATCTGCCGGACGTTCCGGGAGAGACTCTGTGCTGGCGCCTGCAGTTTCTGCTCGGTGCGCTTACCCAGGGGCTTTCCGGCGGTGAATTGCTCAAGCTCATTGAGGGTCAGGCAGATCCCCGGGATACGGAAAGAGCCGTCAACGAGCTGATTCCATTCCTGGTGGCGGGACTCAAGGCGCCGGCACCCAAGCCGGCCGAGCAACCGCGGCTTGAACCGGCCGCCGGAACAGCAGACAGCGAGGGGGAAATAGCCTGATGGGAATCCGTGCATGGCTATTCCACCGAGTCGTGAACTGGTTGCGGGCCGATGTGGTTCCGCAGCACCACCTTTATAGCAACTACAAACGACTGTCCTTCGAGGTCGAGCCAGGTGACGTGGTGCTGGTGGAAGGCAGGACCCGCGTCAGCGAAGTCATCAAGACCGTGACCCAGAGTAACTGGACTCACTCGGCCATTTATATTGGCCGTCTGATGGACATCAATGATCACGTTCTCCGGGAGACTATTGCCAAGCACTATGACGGAGATCCCACTGAGCAACTGCTAATTGAGAGCATGCTTGGCCAGGGAACCATCGTCACCCCCCTGAAAAACTATCAGGGCGAACATTTGCGGATCTGCCGGCCAATGGGGCTCAGCCGGGAAGACCAGATGCGAGTGATCCGCTATGCCGCAAGCCAGCTCGGGGTGGAATACGATGTTCGTCAGCTACTGGATCTGGCGCGTTTTTTCTTTCCCTATGCCCTACTCCCCCGGCGCTGGCGTTCCAGTCTGTTTGAGCAACACCCAGGCGAAGCCACTCGTCACGTCTGCTCATCAATGATGGCCGAGGCCTACAGTGCGGTGAATTTCCCGGTTCTACCCTTCATTGAGCGTCGTCCCGACGGCAGCATGATTTTGTATAAGCGAAATCCGAGGCTGTTCGTGCCCAAGGATTTTGATTACTCGCCCTACTTCGATGTTCTCAAGTTCCCCTACCTGGACCGTGGGGATATCGCAGCCTATCGTTGTCTGCCATGGTCGGAGAGCGGCATTGTCTACAACGACGAAAATGACTTTCGTCAGCGCCTGAGGGAAACGGTTAGATCAGGAGAAGAGAGTCTTTCCGATACGGAAGATCAGGATGAGACGGCTGCCAGCTTTGATGGAGAACAGAAGCTGGACAATGCTCCAGAAAACCCAGAGCAGGCAGCCGATGCCGAAAAAGATGAGCGGCCGACTGAGACCCGCTAACAATTCATTTTTCCTTGCATTAACCCCCAGGGAGTCAACCCATGAGTGAAGCGAAGCAGCAGAACTGGCATTTGGAGATCGACAGCAGTCGTGTCGGCTGGCTGAAGTTTGACAAGGCGGAAGCCAGTGCCAATACCCTCTCCCGCGATGTCATGGTGGAACTGGGCGAACGCCTGGAAGAAGTCGAGAAGGAAGACATCAAGGGACTGATTGTTTATTCAGCCAAGAAAAGCGGCTTCATCGCCGGCGCGGATATCAAGGAATTCACCACCCTGAACAGTGCCGACGAAGCCCTGGATCTGATTCGCAACGGCCAAAAGGTGCTTGAACGCCTCGAGGGGCTCAAGTGCACCACCGTAGCGGCGATCCACGGTTTCGCTCTGGGGGGTGGCCTCGAGCTGGCCCTGGCCTGTGATTATCGGGTGGCCGCCGACGACGAGCGCACCCAGCTGGGCCTGCCGGAAGTCAAGCTTGGTATTCACCCCGGTTTTGGCGGAACCGTACGCTCCATTCGCCTGGTGGGCGTCTTCTCCGCCATGGACATGATGCTGTCGGGCCGAAGCCTGCGTGGCAAGGCGGCTCTCAAGATTGGCCTGGTGGACCGACTCGTGCCGCATGACAGCATGCACGATGCAGCACGCCAGATCGCACTTACGCCCCCCGGGAAGAAGAAAGCACCGTTCACTGCCCGCCTGGCCAACCTTCCGGGTGTGCGAGGCTTCATGGCAGGCCAAATGGAGAAGCAGGTCGCCGCCAAGGCACCGAAGCAACACTATCCGGCTCCCTACGCCATTATTGACCTTTGGCGCCGGCACTGGGGCAACGAAGGCCAGATGTATCAGGAAGAAGCCCAATCCATCGCCCGCTTGATGATGGGTGAAACAGCCAGGAACCTGGTCCGTGTCTTCCTGCTGCAGGACAAGCTGAAGGGGCTTGGCAACAAGAAAGACCTTGATCTCAAGCGTGTGCATGTCGTGGGCGCCGGCGTCATGGGCGGAGACATCGCTGCCTGGTCGGCCCTGAGCGGTTTCGAGGTTACCTTGCAGGACCAGAACGAAGAACAGGTTCAGGGGGCGCTGGATCGGGCCCGCAAGCTGTTTGAGAAAAAGCTCAAGACCGAGGACAAGGTCAAGGCAGCTGTTGACCGCCTCCGCATGGATATTGCAGGGGATGGTGTCGCTCAAGCAGATGTGGTCATCGAAGCCATTTTTGAGAATGTTGAAGCAAAGCAGTCGCTTTACAATGAGCTGGAACCCCGTATGCGCAAGGATGCAGTGCTGGCTACCAACACTTCCAGCATCCGCCTTGAGACCCTGCGTGGCACCCTGTCCGATCCCAAGCGACTGGTCGGCCTGCACTTCTTCAACCCAGTGGCCAAGATGCCGCTCGTCGAGGTGATTCACACCGATGACACCGATTCCGAGGTCATCCGAAAGGCCCTGGCCTATACGCGACATGTAAATCGCCTACCGGTGCCCTGCAAGAGCGCCCCCGGTTTCCTGGTCAATCGCATCCTGATGCCTTACATGATGGAAGCAGTCCTGGCCTATGAGGACGGCGTTCCCCTGGAGGCCATCGACAAGGCGGCGAAGAACTACGGTATGCCCATGGGGCCGGTGGAGCTGGCTGATACGGTGGGTCTTGATGTCGGCCTCTCGGTGGCCAAGATACTGGGCAAGGAATTCGACATGCCCGTGCCCACTGAGCTGGAGAAAATGGTCGAGGCCAAGAAACTCGGTCGCAAGACGGGGGAAGGTTTCTATAAGTACGAAGATGGCAAAGCGGTCAAGGACCGCAGCAAGGCCAATGAAATCCCCGCAGATCTGACCGATCGACTGGTTCTGCCAATGATCAATACCGCCGTTGCCTGCCTCCGAGAGGGTATCGTCGAGAATGAAGAGATCCTTGATGGTGGCGTTATCTTTGGCACGGGCTTCGCTCCCTTCCGGGGTGGTCCGATCAATTACGCCCGCAGCGAAGGCATCAAGGAAGTCAAGAGCCGCCTGGAGAAGCTGCAGAAGACCTACGGTGATCGCTTCAAGCCGGATGCTGGTTGGGATCAGCTTTGAACCCAGGAATAAGCCGGTCTGTGTCGGGAGGGAAAGCCCTCCCGACAACAAGATAAAAGGAGATGGGGATGTACTGGGAAGATCCACCAAAAGATAGAGAGGCCGCGGTGCGAACCTTGGCCATGCCCAAGGACACCAATGGCCTGGGTGACATTTTCGGCGGCTGGATCATGTCTCATGCCGACGTGGCTGGCGCGATACTGGCCTATCGACGTGCGGCTGGCCGCGTGGTCACCGTGGCAGTCAACGACGTCAAATTCTTGCGGCCGGTATTTGTCGGTGACGTGGTGAGTTTCTACTGCGATGTAGCCAAGGTTGGCAATTCATCAATAACGGTGGAGATCACGATCTTTTCTGAGAGAAATGACGGTGGTGTGGCCCGCCATGTCCGCGTAGCCACCGCCTCGATCACCTATGTTCACATTGATCTGGACGGACGTCCGCGCCCCGTCCCTCAGGGCGAGGATCAAAAACGTCCCAGGAAAGACCCGGACGGGCGACCCAGCTAGGTTTCCCTACCAGAGAAAGGCCGCTAGTGGCGGCTTGCGAACGTCACATGGTGTGTGTGGGGCGATCAGCACCCAAGGCACCGGCAAGGTAGGTTTCGATTTTACTCTGGGTTTTCCCGCCGTCCTTGTCCGAGAACTGCACGCCAATGCCGGCCACGCGCTTGCCGCCGGCACCCCGTGGCGTTACCCAGACAACCTTGCCGGCCACGGGTATCTTCTCGTTGTCATCCATCAGGCTCAGCAGCAGAAACACTTCGTCACCCAGGCGATAGGGTTTACTGGTGGGGATGAACAGACCGCCATTCTTCACGTAACTCATATAGGCCACGTAAAGGGCACTTTTGTCCTTGATAGTCAGGGTCAGGATACCCTGTTGTGGCCCCTTGGCTGCACTCATGCCCTTGCCTCACTATGTTTTGCCCGTTGAGTGGGCCGACTGGCCGCATACCACCGCCCCAGCAGGGACTCGATCAGCAGCTGCGGATTGGCACTATCGGCCCGGCGCTCGGCGTCATCAAGCGCCTGATGGAGTTCATGTGCTGCCTTCCAGTCTATTGCCTTCAGTAGCTTTTGCAACTCGGCATTGTCGTCATCCAGCAGTGGACTGGAGAACCCGGGCCCCGCCTGACCACGACGAATCAGGGCTTCCAGCCAGATTCGCCACCATTGAAGCAGTGCCGTCAATTCCTGTTTACTCAAGCGCTCGGCTGCGGCAACCAGCGACTCGCGGCCGCTGGCCACTGCCAACAGGGCCCCACTGCTCTCCCGCGCGCGGCCCAGGCCACCGCTTTCAAGCCAGGACAGGGCGGCCAGCGGGCTGCCATCTGCCATTGCCAGCGCCTCGGCCCTGTCCGCTTCCGTCGCCTGGGTTTCCTGAAGGGGTTGTTTCAGCAACCAGGCCAGGGCCTCGTCCCTGGTGGGACGAGGCAGCTCCAGCACCTGGCTCCGACTGCGGACGGTAGCCGGCAAGCGACCCGGCAAGGCACTTATCAACACCATAACGGTATTGCCTGGCGGCTCTTCCAGGGTCTTGAGCAGGCTGTTTGCGGCACCGGTGGTCATGCGTTCTGCCGGTTCAATCAACGCGTGCTTGCCACTCTCGCTGCTCGCGGTCAGAGAAAGCCACTCAGTCAGCTGCCGAAGCTGGTCAATAAGGATGTTGCGGCGCTTGGCCTCGATCCCCACTGAACGATAGTCGGCATGACTGCCGGCCAGGAACTGCCGACAGCCATCACATTCGCCACAGGCGGTTCCCTGGGCGCGAGGATGGCGGCATAGCCGTGCCTGGATAAAGGCTTCAGCGAACAGGCGCTTTCCTACCCCCCTGGGCCCGCTCAACAGCAGGGCATGAGGCATGCGCCCCTCTCGATGGTGACGCATCAGCCGCTCCCAGGCTTGATGCTGCCAGGGCAGCGGCTCACGTGTTGAAGGATGCTCCGGCGCTTCACCCATGGCTGCTGGGGCTCCCCGTTTTCAACCAATCTTCGAGAGTGTCGCTGAGGCTGGACTGCACCGAATCCAGGGGGCGATCGGCATCAACCACTCGGAAGCGTGCCGGCTCCTGGCGAGCACGGGCCAAATACGCCTGGCGAATTCGTTCGAAGAATGCCCGTTGTTCGGATTCGAATCGATCCCGATCCCCGCGCCGATCGGCGCGCGAAAAGCCCACCTCCACCGGCGCATCCAGCAAGAGGGTGAGATCAGGGCGGAGACTGCCCTGGACCCAGCTCTCGAGCCAGGCCACCGGCTGCTCCCCGAGGCCACGGCCGGCACCCTGGTAAGCATAGGTGGCATCAGTGAAACGGTCACACAGCACCCACTCCCCCCGGGCCAGGGCAGGCCTCACCACCTCCTCAAGGTGGCTGTCACGGGCCGCAAAGATCAGTAGCAATTCCGCCCGGTCGGTGATCGGCGCGCTGTCGCGATTGAGCAAGAGTTCGCGGACGGACTCGGCAAAGCGGGTGCCGCCGGGTTCACGGGTGCGAAGGACGGAAATACCGCGCTGCTCCAGCCAGCTCGCTATGAAATCCATATTGGAGGACTTGCCAACGCCCTCCCCCCCTTCCAGGGTAATGAATCGCCCTGCCCCGTCAGTCATTGCCCTCTCCACCCAGGTCTATGTCCTCGCCCAGTTGATACTTTCGAACCGCGCGATTGTGTTCCCGGAGCGTCGGCGAAAAGTGATGGGTACCATCATTGCGGGAGACGAAATACAGGTATTCACCCACTTCCGGGTGAACTGTGGCCTCCAATGCGGCACGCCCCGGCATGGCAATGGGGGTGGGTGGCAAGCCATGCCGAGTGTAGGTGTTGTACGGTGTGTCCGTGCGAAGGTGCCGATACCGCAATCGCCCCTCGAACTCCCCTTCCGGCAGGCCATAAATAACGGTGGGGTCGGTTTGCAGGCGCATTCCCTCGCGCAGACGCCGAACGAAAACACCGGCGACCTTGCCGCGCTCACCGTCAGCGCCGGTTTCCCGCTCGACGATGGAAGCCAGGATCAATGCCTCGTAGGGATCGTCCAGTGGCAGACCGCCATCCCGTTGCGACCAGACCGACTCCAGGGTTTCCTCCATCGCCCGATGAGCGCGGGTCAAGATCTGGCGGTCGCTGGTCCCGCGAGGGAAAACGTAAGTGTCCGGGAGGAACCAGCCTTCGGGATGCAGGGCTGCAGAGCCGATCGCTGCCATGACGTCTTCGTCAGACATGCCCTCAAGGGTATGTTCCACTGCCTCATGACGGGCAAGGGCTTGGCGCATTTGCCGGAAGGTCCAGCCTTCCACCAAGGTGAAGCGGTACATGACCACATCGCCACGCTCCAGGCGCTCAACCAGCTCGGGCAGGGTCATGCCAGGTTCGATCCGGTATTCACCGGCACGGATATTACGCCCCTGACCGCTGATGCGGGACCAGTAACGTACCCGCTCGGCATCGGCAATAATGCCCTCACTCTCCAGTTGGCGGGCAAGACGCAGAAGATTGTCGCCCCGCTCGACAACAACCGTCTGACTCGTCTCCACCGCCAGTGGCCGGGACTCCAGTTCCTGCCATTGCTGCCACAACCAGGCCGCCAATGCCGCAGTCAGCAGCAACAGCACCCCAAGGCCCGGCAACACTATATGCCGGAACCATTTCAATTTTCCTGCTCCAGAATCCGCTGCAGTTGGCATGTCAGCTTACCCGGCTCCCATTGTTTCTGCTGTCCGTCCACGTCCAGGCTGACTACTGGTCGAATGCCCATCACGCTGTTGCACATGAAGACCTCGTCCGCCTCAAGGATATCCTCGGGACGAATCTCGCTCACCTTGCTCGCAATGTCCAGAGCGGGCGCCCGTTCCAGAACCAGCCCGCGGATGATTCCGGCCACCCCGGCCCCCCTCAGCTCAGGGGTAATCAGTTGACCAGCCCGCACAATGAAGATGTTGGATGATACGCCCTCCACCACGCGACCGTCGCGATCCAGCAGCAGACCTTCGTCACAGGACCTACTATCCACTTCGCGTCGGGCCAGAATCTGCTCCAGCCGGTTGCAGTGTTTGACGCCGGCCAGGGCAGGCTGTTCACTGAGCCGCAATTTGCAGGTCGTGACAGAAAGCTGCTCAGGCAAGCCGGTCGGCCAGGGCAGGCAGGCGCTGTAGCGGGTCAGCTCTGGCGCAGAGGCCCGGGCATACCCTCGGCCTGCCTTACCGGCGGTAACAATCAGCTTCAAGACGGCCTCGTCATGCCCGCTGGCCAGGCTGGTCAGCTCACGCTCCAGTACTCGACGCTCGGGCCGGGGTAGGCCCAGTCGCTCACACCCCCATTCGAGACGGTCCAGATGCCGTGTCAGCCGCAGCGCACGGCCAGAGCGGACGGCAATGGTTTCGAACAGGCCATCGCCGAACTGTAAACCCCGATCCAGGCCGCCGGCAGGCAATGGCTGCCCATTGCAGTACCAGACGTGGCTCGCACCACTCATGAGCCCGGCTCCAGCGCCAGGACCATACCCCGAGCCTTGGCGCGGGTTTCCTCCAGTTCCCTGTCCGGCACGGAATCCGCAACAATCCCGCCTCCCGCAAGCAAACGAAGGTCACGACCCTGGCATTCCATAGTCCGGATCAGGATGCTGCTGTCCATGCTGCCATCGCGATTGATGTAACCCAGACTGCCGGTGTAAGCACCACGCGGCCGGGCCTCCAGTTCCGCAATGATTTCCATGCAGCGGACCTTGGGACAGCCGGTGATGGTCCCACCCGGAAAGACAGCCTGGAGAATCTCCCCCGGGCTGACCGAGTCGGCGACTCGGCCACGCACATTGGAAACGATGTGGTGCACATGGGCATAACTCTCCAGCACCATCAGCTCATTGACCTCGACCGTTCCCGGCCGACAGATCCGCCCCAGATCATTCCGTTCCAGATCGATGAGCATGATGTGCTCCGCCCGCTCCTTGGGGTGGCCGATCAGCTCCGACCGTAGGGCATCGTCCTCACCGGCCAATTGCCCCCGGGGTCGTGTACCGGCGATGGGACGGGTATTGACCCAGTCGTCCCGGCGGCTAACAAGGCGCTCCGGCGAGGAGCTGATGATGGCCTGGTCGCCACGCACCGCCAGACCGGCAAAGGGGCCCGGATTGGTCCGACGCAGACGCCGGTACACATCCTGGGGCCGGACATCCTCCGCCAGCTGCCCACGCCAGGCCCGGGAAAGATTGGCCTGAAAGATGTCCCCATCGTGGATGTAGTGCCTTGCACGCTCTACCGCCCGACAATACAAACTCGGGTCTTCCTCTACCAGATTGGCACCGAGTAACTGTTCGGGTTCCGCTTGCCGGGGCTGAGCCTGGGCGGCGTCACGGCATATTTCTGCCAGGTTGTCCTCCTGGCCGGGTTCGGCTACGGCCCAGGCCGCCTGTTGGCCGTGATCAATGATCACCGCCGCCGGAACACGGGCGGCCCATGCCCTGGGCATATCGCCATCTGAAGGCAGATTCAGTTTCGGCTCGACCACGCCCGCCATCTCGTAAGCCAGATAGAAAAACCAGCCACCAGTGAACGGCAGGTGACTGGTCGTGGCGGACAGGCGCTCCTGCCGCCAGGCCTCGTCCAGGCGCTGGAAAAAATCGTCCGGGTCGGCACCGGCAGGACAGCTAATGCTGTCGCCGGGGAAGGCAAACAGAATGGAGAAACGACCGTTGTCGCCACCCGCCGCTTCGGCACGGGCAGCGCTTTCCAACAGAAAGGGATAGCGCGCGGGCTGCGCTTCGTGCATCGCCAGAAGGTCTGGTATCACCTCCAGACGGCGTTGCAGATGGACCGCATCATGCATGGATCACCCGCCCCTGACGCGGACCTGGGTTTTCAGTCCAGCTTGCGGAATACCAGCGTACCGTTGGTGCCGCCAAACCCGAAAGAGTTGGACAGAGCCACATTGATCTGGCGTTCCTGAGGTTCGCCCGGCACATAATTCAGGTCGCAGCCTTCATCCGGGTTCTCAAGATTGATGGTCGGCGGTGCCACCTGGTCCCGAATGGCAAGGACGCTAAAGATGGCTTCCACACCGCCTGCCGCACCCAGAAGGTGGCCGGTCATGGATTTGGTGGAACTGACCGCGATATCTCGGGCGTGGTCACCCAGCAGGTCCTTGGTGGCCTGGGTTTCGGCCAGATCACCCAGCTTGGTGGATGTGCCGTGGGCGTTCACGTAGTCCACTTCCTGCGGGTTGATACCCCCGTCCTTGAGGGCGTTTTCCATGCAGCGACGGGCACCCTCGCCGTCTTCCGGCGGTGCGGTCATGTGGTGGGCGTCGCCACTCATGCCGAAACCGGCCAGTTCTGCGTAAATCTTGGCGCCCCGCTTGCGGGCAATTTCGTATTCCTCAAGCACCAGCACGCCGGCACCGTCGCCCAGCACGAAGCCGTCACGATCACGATCCCAGGGGCGGCTGGCCTGTTCCGGTTCTTCATTGCGGGTCGACAGGGCGCGAGCCGCGCAGAAGCCGCCGAGACCCACCGGGGTGGTACCCATCTCTGCCCCACCGGCCACCATGGCATCCGCATCCCCGTAGGCAATTGCCCGTGCGGCGATACCGATATTGTGAGTTGCCGTGGTACAGGCCGTGACCAGGGCCAGATTCGGACCCTTGAGGCCGTACATGATGGACAGATTCCCGGAGATCATGTTGATGATGGTCCCGGGAACGAAGAAGGGGGAAATGCGTTTGGCACTGCCGTTGTCGAGCCAGGTCTTGTGGGCCTTTTCAATGCCATCAAGCCCGCCAATGCCCGAACCCACGGATACGCCGATCCGCTCGGCATTGTCGTCGCTCACTTCCAGGCCGGAATCCCGCATGGCCTGAATGGACGCCACCATGCCGTAGTGGATGAAGGGATCCATCCGTCGGGCGTCACGCTTGTCGAGATATTCCGAATGATCGAAACCCTTGACCTCGCCGGAGAAGCGGGTGGGGAAATTGCTCACATCAAACCGGGTAACCGGCCCGATACCACTCTTTCCGGCCAGGATGTCGGACCAGGCGGATTCCACGGTGCTACCCACCGGAGAGACAATCCCCAGACCCGTGACGACAACGCGACGTTTAGCCAAGCTTCACCTCATGCGGACGGCGGTGCATTCAGAAGCAGCCCCGGCGGCTCCCGCCAGGGCTGCTTCCCGGAAGACGAACGACGAACTGACTCAGCTGTCGCTGAGATGCTCGTTGATGTAATCGATCGCCTGCTGGACGGTGGTGATCTTCTCGGCCTCTTCGTCCGGAATCTCACACTCGAATTCTTCTTCCAGGGCCATCACCAGCTCGACGGTGTCGAGGGAGTCGGCGCCCAGATCATCCACGAAGGAAGCTTCGCTCTTGACTTCCTCTTCCTTAACGCCGAGCTGTTCGACGACGATCTTCTTAACACGTTCCTCAATGCTGCTCATCGTTCAAAAGTCCTCCCGATGGAAACTGGAGACCCCCCGAGACCGACCCTGTCGGCGCTTGCAAGAGGCCTGAACTCATACGGGGGTGCCATCCGGCGCCCCCGTCACTGCGGCGGCTATTGTAGTTAAAACATCCATCCCATGCCACACCGTTCCGAAAATTGCTTAAATACCTTGATAATTCAGCAGCTTAGCGTCGGCCTCGGCGTTTGAATGCCGGCGTCGGGACGGTCAATCCATATGCAGCCCGCCGTTGACGTGGATGGTTTCCCCGGTGACATAGGCCGCATCAGGCGAGACCAGGAAGCGTACCGCACCGGCAATATCCTCCGGCTGTCCCAGCCGGCCCAATGCCACATCGTTCAACATGGCTTCACGCTGGGCTTCGGGCAGACCCCGGGTCATGTCCGTCTCAATGAAACCGGGGGCCACCGTATTCACGGTGATATTCCGCGACCCGACTTCCCGCGCCATGGCCTTGCTGAAACCCACCACGCCGGCCTTGGCAGCGCAGTAATTGACCTGTCCGGGATTGCCGGTAAAACCGACCACGGAGCCCACATTGACGATCCGCCCTTCCTTGGCTTTCATCATCCCGCGCAGCAGGGCCTTGCTCAGACGGAATATGCCGCTGAGGTTGGTCTCGATAACCTGATCCCATTCATCGTCCTTCATCCGCATCATCAGGTTGTCGCGGGTCACCGCGGCGTTGTTGACCAGAATCACCGGGGCTCCCTCTTCCTTGAGATCGGCCAGAAAGGCCTCAATCGACTCCTTGGAGGATACATCCAGCACCGCGCCCCGGCCTCGATCGCCCAGCGCCTCCCCGATGGCGTTGGCGCCCTTCTCGGAGGTGGCAGTCCCGATCACCCGGGCGCCGGCCTCGGCCAGGCTGGTGGCAATGGCGCGGCCAATGCCACGAGAGGCGCCGGTGACGACTGCGAGCTTTCCATCAAGCATAGTGACTCCCGTTATTTCAGTTCTCGATCATTTAGAAAAAGCAAAAATCAATCCGAGCCATTCTCACCGGAGAGGGCCTCAAGGGCTTTGTCCAGGGATTCAGGATCCATGACCGGGTGCGCCGGCATGCGGCGATCAATTCGCCGGTTCAGGCCACACAAGACCTTGCCCGGACCGGCTTCCACCACCGCTTGAATGCCCCGCTCCTGCATGGCCTCAATGGTCTCCACCCAGCGTACCGGGTGATTGAGCTGCGCCACCAGGGCATCACGAATACCACTGGCATTGTGTTCAACTTCCACGTTGAAGTTGTGAATCACCGGCACTGCAGGCATTTCTATGGCCACATCAGCAAGCCGCTTGGCCATGGCCTCGGCGGCCGACCCCATCAAACGGCAATGAGAAGGCACGCTCACCGGCAGCGGCATGGCGCGCTTCGCGCCCGCCGCCTTGGCCTCGGCAATGGCCCGCTCCACGGCGCCTTTGTGTCCCGCGATCACCACTTGGCCCGGGGAGTTGAAATTAACCGGCTCCACCACTTCCTCATCGGCCGCCTTGCCACAGACTTCCGCCACCTGGTCATCGTCCAGCCCCAAAATCGCCGCCATGGCACCGCTACCCTCCGGGACGGCTTCCTGCATGGCCTGCCCGCGGAACTGGACCAGTTTTACGGCTTCATCGAAAGCCAGGCTGCCGGCGGCCACCAGGGCTGCGTACTCGCCCAGGCTGTGTCCTGCCATGAGGTCCGGCTGGGGACCGCCCCGGCCTTGCCAGACCCGCCAGACGGCCACCCCGGCGGTCAGCAGTGCCGGCTGGGTCCATTCGGTCCGGTTAAGCTGCTCCTCCGGCCCCTCCTGGGACAGTTTCCAGAGATCAGCGCCGAGGGCGTCGGAGGCTTCGGTAAAGCTGTCACGGACCTCTGGATAGGTCTCGGCCAATTGCTTGAGCATGCCCACGGACTGGGCACCCTGGCCGGGAAAGATCATGGCGAAGGACATGGCCTGCTCCTGCATGGTTCTGAAAAATGGATGGATTGCCCTGATTGTCACGCCCCTGGTCGAGCCCGCAGCCTCTCCCCAGGCGGCTCTTCGTGCGTGGCAAGGCGAAGCCAAATAGTATAGCCGTGCCGGGGGGATTTGCGCGAGGCCTGCCCCAGGCGGAACTCGGCCTGACGGCAGCACTCGAATTTCATGGAGGGCCGCATACGGGGGCTAGTCACCGGGGCCCGTAACTGCGCTATCATGGCGCTTTGTGAAAATCATCGTCGGCGGCCCATGGGGGTCCGGGGCCGGCGGCGGAGTACCAACGTCAGACTTTACAGGAATCGGTAACAGCCATGTCCAATCGTTTCGCCGCCTTGTCGCAACGTTCCGGTAATCGGGGGTTTACGCTCATTGAAATCATGGTGGTGGTGGTGATTCTCGGCATTCTCGCCGGGATCGTCATGCCCCGCATCATGGACCGTCCGGACGAGGCCCGTATTGCCAAGGCCCGTCAGGATATCCGTGCCATCGAGCAGGCGCTGCAGCTCTACCGGATGGATAACCACAACTACCCGAGCACCGATCAGGGCCTGGAAGCCCTGGTGAGTGAGCCCAGTGGCTCCCCGGAGCCGGTCAACTGGCGCGGTTACATGGATCGGCTGCCTACCGATCCCTGGGGCCGCGAGTATCGTTATGTCCACCCGGGTCAGCACGGAGAATTCGACCTCTATTCCCTTGGCCGCGACGGCCGCGAAGGGGGTGAAGGGGTGGACGCCGTGATCGGCAACTGGGATATCGACTGAGCCACACGGTGGACTTCAGACACACAGCGTCCCGAGGATTCACCCTGATCGAGGTGATGGTGGTGATGGTCATCATCTCGGTGGTGGTGGCCATCGGCATGATCTCCGTGGACCGGCTCAGCCAGCACGATCCCGCCGATGAAGAACGGGAGCGGCTGGAGGCGCTGCTGCAGCTGGCTGCCGACCGGGCCATGATTGAAGGGGCGGAATACGGCCTCCATTTCAGCACCCGGGCCTTTCGCTTCCTGCGCTTCGTTGACGGAGCCTGGGTAGAGGCGGACCGGGATGAGTTCCGCCGGCGGGAGTGGCCGGACGGGTTGCAGCCCGAACTGCGAATCGAAGGCCGCCAGGTTGATCTGGCCCTCTATGACGAAGACGAATCCCAACCGCAGATCCTGCTCATGGGCACCGGAGAGATGACACCCTTTCGCCTGATCCTTCGCCATCGCAGCGATGTGGATGGTGTCGTGCTTGAAGGTCAGCCCCATGGCCGCCTGCGCAATTGGCGTGAAGAGGATGGCGAGCCCAGGGATCAGGACCGGCGGGTGCGCCGATGAGAACGGCGCGTGGCTTTACCCTCCTGGAGGTCCTGGTTGCCCTGGCGGTGGTCGCCATCGCCCTGACCGCCGTGCTGGCCAATTCCGGCACCACGGTCAGCCAGGCCGCCCAGCTTCGGGATACCAGCATTGCCCAGTGGGTGGCGGAGAACCGCATCGCCGAGCTGCGCCTGGAAGGTGCCTGGCCCTCCACCGGCCGCACCGAGGGCAATGAGGACATGGCCGGCCGGGAATGGCATTGGACCATGGAGGTCGAGAATACCCAGGACGATGATCTGCGCCGGATTCAGGTCCGGGTGAGAACCGACCGGGATGCCGAAGGCAGCGTGGCCACCGTGCTGGGCTTCATTGGTCGACCCCAGGAAATCCAGGGTATTCCACGCTTCATTCCCTCGGTGCCGCCGGACCCGGATTACGACCCGGACGAGGATAATGGCGGCGGCACCCCGCCACCGCCTCCAACCGGGGGGCGCTCAAGATGATTATGGGTGGGCGACGACAACACCGGGGCTTTACCCTGTTCGAAATCATGGTGGCGATCGCCATTTTTGCCATTCTCGGGGTCATGACATGGACGGCAATGGCCGGCATGGTGCGCCAGCAGGAGCTGACCACCACCGCCATGGAGCGCTTCCGGGCCGTGCAGCAGACCATGACCCTGCTGACCCGGGACCTGGAGCAGATCCGCCCCCGGCCCATTCGTGGCGCCTCGCATGGCGACTTCGAGCCCGCCGTCTCCGGGGGCGGCTACATGGAAACCCAGCTCGAATTCACCCGTGGCGGTGTTCGCAACCCCCTCCAGCAGCCCCGGGCCAGCCTTCAGCGGGTTGGCTGGGGCCTGGATGGTGACACCCTGACCCGCTTTGCCTGGCCGGTACTGGACCGGGCGCCGGACACTCAGCCACTGGTGATGCCGCTTCTGGAAGACGTGGTCAGCTTGCAGGTGCGCTTCCTGGATCCCGGCGGGGAATGGCAGGATGACTGGCCGCCGGCGGCCGCGGGTTTCCAGGCCGATCCCTTTCTCATGCCACGGGCAATGGAAATCATCATTGAGACCGAGGACATGGGACGCCTGCGGCGCGTCATGGAAGTCCCCGGCGTGATGGGGAGGATGGAATGAGGCGTCAGCAGCGGGGCGTGGCCCTGATCACCGCTCTGGTCGTGGTGGCCATTTCCGCGGTGATAGCCGCCGACCTGGCCTACCGGACCTTCCTCGACCGGCACAGAACCGAGGCGGTATTGCACGTGGGCCAGGCCCATCAATACCTGCGAGGGGCGGAAGACCTCGCCGGCCACCTGCTGCGCCGGGCGAGCATGGAGCTGGAACACCACAGCCTGGATCAGCCCTGGGCCGACGAGATCCCGCCCCTGCCAGTGGACGGCGGGCAGATCCTGGCCCGCATGGAGGACCGCCAGGGCCGATTCAATCTCAACAATCTGGTCCAGGCCAATGGCCATGTAAACGAGGCGGCCTACCAGCAGTTCCGCGTCTTGCTGGAAACACTGGAGCTGGACCCGGAGCTGGCCGACCCGGTGGTCGACTGGATCGATTATGACCAGGAGCCACGGGGCATGATGGGGGCCGAAGACGGCACTTACCTCGGCTTTGATCCCGCCTATCGGGCAGGTAACCAGGGCTTTCAGAGCGTGACGGAGTTGCGCCTGGTCGCCGGCTTCCAGGACCCGGAAGTCTTCGAGCAGATCGCGCCCCATGTCACTGCCCTGCCGACCGAAGACGACAATAGCTGGATCAACGTCAACACGGCCACTGCTCCGGTGTTGCGATCACTGGCCGCCAACCCCGATGAGGCGCAGGTGGACCGGATACTGGAGGTGCAGGAAGCTGGTGGATTTGAATCCGTGAGTGACTTCCATGACATCTTTGGACCGCCGGTGCGGGATGGACTGGCCGTGGATGTGGTCAGTTCCTACTTCTGGCTGGTGGCAAGGGCCGATATTGGAACCACCTCCCCCACCATGTACAGTTTGCTGTTTCAGGATGAGAGTGGTGCCGTGGCATCAGTCTATCGAAGTTTTGGATCCGAATGAGCCGCTTGTCGGCAGGTAACTGGAATGACTGAAACCCTGGTAATACGTTTTTCCGATCCCGCGGATGAGCGGGTCGAAAGTTTCCTGATTGATGGCCAGGGCCAACGCCTGGGCACGCCAACCGTCCAGAACCTGGCCGATTGCGCCGAGATGGCCGAGGGCCGCCGGGTGATTGCCCTGCTGCCGGGCGAGAGCGTGACGCTGCTGGATGCGCACATTCCCACCCGCAAATACCAGCGAATGCTGCAGGCCGCGCCCTGGGTGCTGGAAGATCAACTGGCCCAGAATGTGGAGCGCCTGCACTTTGCCATTGGACCCCGCCAGGAAGATGACCGGGTCCGGGTCGCCGTGGCCGCCCATGAATGCATGCAGGCCTTGACCGAACGCTGCCAGAAAGCCGGTTTGCTGCTTGCCGGTATCCTGCCGGATTTTCTCGCCCTGCCCCGAAACGAAAACGAATGGACCCTGCTGATTGATGGCGAGCGGGTGCTGCT